>CAZDAN010000111.1:2161-7015 GCA_964503565.1 uncultured Bacteroides sp. | reverse complement strand
GTTCGGAATCCATCTATAATCACAACATTATCCTTCGCCGCATTCAGGTGGATGAAGCAGCCCGTTTGCTTTGGTTGAAGATGCGTCCCGACACGCCCCAACGCTATGAATATATAACGGTGGAGGACATCACCGGCAGTGTCGGACAGTTTATCTATATCCAACCCTGGACACAATTCTATGACTTGAAGGACCGGAAGGATCCTCCTATGTCATACAGCGACCACATCACGATGCGTAACTGCAAGATGGAGGTAGGAACTTTCTTCAATGTAAAGAGTCAGGATGACCAATACAAACTCACCAACTTCCATTTTGAGAACTTGGACATAAAGGTGAAGAAGAATGCCATCTTCAATCAAGAGTATGTTGAAGGTTTTGTGGTGAAGAATGTGAATCTGCAAGAATAATCAAAAAAGACATTATAAAATATAAACGAAGAAAGAGATGGAAATCAAGACCAACAAATACATCACTGTAGCCTACAAGCTCTACGTGATGAACGACGGAAAGAAAGAATTAGTGGAAGAGGCCCCCAAGGCCCATCCTTATCAATTCATTTCGGGCATGGGTATCTCGTTGGATGCCTTCGAGGCACAGGTGGAAAACCTGAATCCCGGCGACCCGTTCGATTTTGTCATTCCTTGTGCCGAAGCATACGGTGAATACGAACAGGAGCGCATTGTGAAGCTCGACAAGCAGGTGTTCTGTCGCGACGGCAAGTTCCAATCGGAATACATCTATCCGGGAGCTTATGTCCCCTTGGTGAATGAAGATGGAAACCACTTCCAAGGTTTGGTCATCGCTGTACAGGATAAGGAAGTTGTCATCGACCTCAACGACCGTTTGGCCGGTAAGGATTTGATGTTCGTAGGCGAAGTGGTGGAAAATCGTCCGGCCACAAACGAAGAGATACAGAGCATGATAAATATGCTTGCCGGCGGCGGATGCGGATGCGGTTGCGACAGTTGTGGAGGCGATTGCGGTGGACACGACGGCGGATGTGGTGGCTGTGGCGGACATTGCCATTGATTCCCTTCGCACGTGCGTATAATATAATAAAGGTATAAAGCAGAGATATGTTCAACAACACTTTTGGGAATCTGTTTCGCCTGACAACCTTTGGCGAGTCACACGGGGCGGGCGTAGGAGGAGTCGTAGATGGCTTTCCTGCAGGCATCGTACTGGACATGGACTTCATTCAAAGTGAACTGGACCGACGCAGACCCGGACAATCCAAGATTACCACCGACCGCAAGGAAGCTGACCAAGTAGAGTTCCTTTCAGGAGTGTTCGAAGGCCGAAGCACCGGGTGTCCCATCGGCTTTCTGGTACGTAACACCAACCAACATTCCAATGATTACGAAAACTTGCGCAACCTCTATCGTCCTTCACACGCCGACTATACCTATACACAGAAGTACGGTTTGCGCGACCATCGTGGTGGTGGACGTTCGTCGGCTCGTGAGACCATTGCCCGTTGTGTAGGAGGTGCATTGGCCAAATTGGCACTGAACCAATTAGGAGTCACAGTGCAGGCTTACACTTCACAAGTGGGTGGGATTGCTTTAGAGAACGACTATCGCAAATACGATCTTTCCTTGACGGAGAGTAATGCAGTGCGTTGTCCCGATGTTGTCAAGGCCGCTGAAATGGAGCAGCTGATAGCCGAAGTGAAAGCTGTAGGCGACACCATTGGAGGTGTCATCACCTGTGTCATCAAGGGGTGTCCCGTAGGATTGGGCCAACCGGCTTTCGGCAAACTGCATGCCGCATTAGGGGGTGCTATGCTGGGAATCAATGCAGTCAAAGGCTTTGAATATGGTGAAGGCTTTGCCGGAGTCACAGCCCGTGGTTCGGAACAGAACGATATTTTTTATAACAACGGTGGACGCATTGATACCCGCACCAACCACTCCGGTGGCATACAGGGAGGTATCAGTAATGGCCAGGACATCTTCTTCCGTGTGGCATTCAAACCAGTGGCAACACTGCTGATGGAGCAAGAGACTGTTGACATTCAAGGGAATAAAACCATTGTAAAGGCGCGCGGACGCCACGACCCTTGTGTGTTGCCTCGTGCAGTTCCGGTTGTAGAGGCCATGGCAGCTATGGTTTTATTGGATTATTATTTAATGAACAAAGCTACCGTTTTGTAAGTATATAAAAGAAGAAAATGGGTCAATTCTACGGAATAGACCCATTTTTATTCAAAATAGTTTTGTTCAGAAAGAAAAAGTATATATCTTTGCACGCAAGAAAAGGGATTGTGAAATTCCTGAACGTAGAATAGTTTAGTTAAGTCTAGTTTAGTTTTTGTGTTGGATTAGTGTTGGACCGCAAGAGAGCGAATTCCGACACTAATTTTTTTCCTTCCATTGGAAGAAGTCATTTCAGATTCAGAGATACTTTTGCTGCTTCAGCTCTTCCACGGCAATTTCCAGTTCCTTGTACCATTCCTCACCGAACTTGCGGATAAGCGGCTCGCGTAGGAACTTATAGACGGGCACGTCCTTGGCTTTCCCCAACACCACAGCGGCTTTGCACACGTCCCACCGATGGTAGTTCACGGCCTTATAAGGGCCATAATCACCTATGCGGATGGGATAGAGATGACACGAAACGGGTTTATAGAACGTTGTTTTTCCGGCTCTATAGGCCTTCTCTATGGCACAATAGCAACTGCCATCCTCACCATAGCAGGTGAAAACACAGTCCTTGCCGTTTACTATAGAAGTAACAAGATCTCCTTCCTCATCGGTGTAAGCCACTCCCTGCTTGTCTATCACTGCACGCGCTTCGGGTGACAAGTCATCCCATATCGCGGGAAGCACTTCCTCTATCTCAGCCACCTCGTCCAATTCCAACGGAGCACCGGCATCGCCTTCAATGCAACACTCTCCTTTGCAGGCCGACAGGTCACAGAAAAACTTCTCCCTCAGTACATCGAGACTGACAACTACATCATCTATTTGAATCATAACTGCAAGTATAATTAAAAAGGCACGGATTACACGGATGAACACGGTTTTATCTATTATTCCCAATCCGTGTAATCCGCGTAACCCGTGCCTAAATATGTCCGTTTTACTTAATCAAGTTCTTTCCACTCATCTCTGCCGGTTGGGGAAGACCCATAATGTGCAGGATAGAGGGAGCCACATCAGCCAACACACCGTTCTCAACCTTGGCATCCTTGTTCTCGGTTACGTAGATGCAAGGAACGGGGTTCAACGAGTGGGCAGTATTTACCGAACCGTCGCTGTTTACTGCGTTGTCGGCATTGCCGTGGTCTGCAATGATGATTGCCTCGTAACCGGCTGTCTTAGCCGCTTCGATAACCTCTTTCACACAAGCATCCACAGCCTTCACTGCTGTTTCGATGGCGCTATACACACCCGTGTGGCCCACCATGTCACCATTGGCAAAGTTCACAACGATGAAGTCGAACTTCTCAGTCTTGATGGCTTCAACCAATTTGTCCTTCACCTCGAATGCACTCATTTCAGGTTGCAGGTCGTATGTTGCCACCTTGGGTGAGGCCACTAAGATACGCTCTTCGCCTTCGTAAGGAGTCTCGCGTCCGCCGTTGAAGAAGAATGTTACGTGAGCATACTTTTCAGTCTCGGCAATATGCAACTGGCTCTTGCCCTGTGTGCTCAGGTATTCGCCCAATGTGTTCTGTACGTTCTCCTTGTCGAAAAGGATGTGTACACCAGTGAACGATGCATCATAGGGAGTCATACAGTAGTACTGCAATCCGGGAATGGTGTGCATGCCGGCCTCGGGCATATCCTGCTGGGTAAGTACCACAGTCAATTCCTTGGCACGGTCGTTGCGGTAGTTGAAGAAGATAACCACGTCGCCTTCCTTGATGGTACCGTCAACGGTAGCGTTGTGGATGGGTTTCACAAACTCGTCAGTTACACCGTCGTCGTAGCTCTCCTGCATGGCCTGTACCATGTCTGTTGCCTGCTTGCCTTCGCCATTCACGAGCAAATCGTAAGCCACCTTCACACGCTCCCAACGCTTGTCACGGTCCATGGCGTAGTAGCGGCCCACGATAGAGGCAATCTTACCGGCACTCTGCTCGCAATGTGAAGTCAATTGCTCGATGAATCCTTTTCCACTTTTGGGGTCGGTGTCGCGACCGTCCATGAAGCAGTGGATATAGGTATTACCGATACCATACTCTTTGGCAATATCGCACAACTTGTACAGATGGTCAAGTGAACTGTGCACACCACCGTCTGAGGTCAATCCCATCAAATGGATGTTCTTTCCGTTCGCCTTGGCATAGCTGTAGGCTGCCACCACTTGGGGATTCTGCAGAATGCTGCCATCGGCACAGGCACGGTTGATTTTCACCAAGTCCTGATATACGATGCGTCCGGCACCAATATTGAGGTGTCCCACTTCAGAGTTTCCCATCTGTCCGTCAGGCAATCCCACGTTTTCACCACTGGCTTGCAATTGGGCATGAGGGTAAGTCTCTGCCAAATAGTCCATATAGGGTGTAGGTGTGTTGAAAATCACATCACCTTTACCATGATTACCGATTCCCCATCCGTCGAGAATCATCAAAAGAGCTTTCTTTTCCATAGTCTTTATTCCTTTCTTTATTTCTTAATTTATTATGATTCATTCAAAAAACGGTGCAAAGTTAGTAATTATTCGGCGAATATGCACACGGTTTTATTTTCTTTTACTCTTCTTTGTCAAATTACGAGCCAGTTGTGTAGCCACTGTCTTGGCAAAATAAGTCACAGCTGTACCGAGTACGGTGGCAAAAATGCCTTTTCCCGTAGAAGAACGTTTGCTGCTTTTGCGGGATGCTTTCTCCTCTTCCTTGGC
>CAZDAN010000111.1:0-2061 GCA_964503565.1 uncultured Bacteroides sp. | reverse complement strand
CCGTTTCGTATTTACCGCTGATACGCGACGCGGCATTGATGGCGCTACGCTGTTCGGCTGTAATGGCTCCTATCTGACTCAACGGGAAAAGCACCTTGGCACGTTGAACCATCGAGGGGGCACCCTTTTCGTCAAGGAAAGAGACCAATGCTTCACCCGTACCCAACTCCAATATCTCCCGTTCGGTATCGAAGGCAGGATTGGGACGGAATGTCTGGGCGGCTGCTTTCACCACTGCCTGGTCTTTAGGCGTGAACGCACGCAAGGCATGTTGTACCCGATTGCCACATTGCCCCAAAATGGATTCGGGCAAATCCGAAGGCGATTGGGAGATGAAATAGACACCGATACCCTTGGAACGAATCAGACGTACAATCTGTTCAATCTTGTCAGTCAAAGCCTTGGAGGTATCCTTGAACAACATGTGGGCCTCATCGAAGAAGAACACCATCTTGGGCAAATCCATATCACCGATTTCAGGCATCTTGTCATAAATTTCCGAGAGCAACCACATCAGAAAAGTCGAATACAACTTAGGCTGAAGCATCAGTTTGTCAGCTGCCAAGATGTTCATCACGCCACGTCCTCCTTCAGTTTGCAGCAGGTCAAAGATGTCAAACGACGGCTCACCAAAAAACTTCTCTCCGCCCTGTTCGGCCAATGCCAACAAGGCACGTTGGATAGCACCCACCGAAGCCGAAGATACATTGCCGTAGGTGGTTTCATACTTCTTCGCATTCTTGGCCACATAGTCCAACATCAGGCGCAAGTCCTTCATGTCGATAAGCGGCAGCTTCTCATCCTTGGCAATGCGGAACGTCAGGGTCAGGACTCCCGTCTGTGTTTCGTTCAAATCCATCAGGCGGGCCAACAGTACGGATCCCATTTTCTCAATGGTCGTGCGCATGGGGTGTCCCTGTTCGCCATATACGTCGTAGAAACGGACAGGGCAACCATCAAATTTCAGACTTGTCGTGTCCATTCCCCATTCCGCACACCGCTTTTCGATGAACTTACTCAATCCTCCCGTTTGCGAAATGCCCGAAAGGTCACCCTTCATGTCGGCCATGAAGCAGGGCACACCCGCTTGCGAAAACGTCTCAGCCAACACTTGCAAGGTTACTGTCTTACCCGTGCCCGTAGCACCGGCAATCAATCCGTGCCGGTTGGCCATCTTACCTATTATATATACAGGCCCTTCAGTCGAATGGGCCACATAGAGTTGTTGGTCTTTATACATAACAAAAACTTTATCGGTTCCTAATGGGGCACAAATATACGAAAAAAAATAAGGCCGACACAATGAACCGATGATATTATCTTTCAAGAAACGGTTTTTGAAGGAACGACATGAAAAAGAATAGCTGTCAACAGACTTTTTATCAACCGAGAGTAGAATTTGTAGAATATTATCACTACCTTTGTCCGCGAAACAAGAACAGGACGAAGTTTGTAATATGGAAGAACTGGAACTGATAAAAGAGAAAATCTATATTATCCGCGAACAACGGGTGATGTTTGACTTCGATTTGGCCAAACTTTATGGTATTGGGAAAAAAGTACTGAAACAAACTGTACGAAAAAATATCAAAAGGTTTGAAGGAGAGGATTTCATGTTTGAACCGACCAAAGAGGAAGTTGCTGAGTTGCAAATTAGGAATGGGAGAAAAATAAAATCCCAATATCCTACTTTCGTCTTCACGGAATTAGGAGTTGCCATGCTCGGCTGCGTATTGACCTCTGACGTTGCCATAGAAGTCAATCGGCGCATCATGCGCTCCTTCATCGCTGTGCGTCAGTACATCATATCACAAACAAGCCGCACCGGACGGTTGGAGCATCGCATAAGGGAAATTGACAACACGATAAAAAACATCCTGCACAACCAAATCGATGTCAACGATGACACTCGTATGCACCTGAAACGTATCGGAGAGACATTGGCCGAACTGCAAGCAAACAAAAAACCACCTGTCAGACGTGTTGTGGTGAGACAATAAGACATATCTTTTAAACAGTTAACTCCGTTCGCGAACCGTGTTTGTTTGGTTCACGAACGGA
>CAZDAN010000110.1:0-7080 GCA_964503565.1 uncultured Bacteroides sp. | reverse complement strand
TAAGAAATGCGGTTAGCGGTGACGAAGCCGAGGCCACCAGACGATTATCACTCGTTGCACCAAGCCCCGCTTCGTAGGCACGGCGCCCGGCGACGACGGCCTCCTTGAAGGCTACGGCCATCTCTACGGGATTGCCCGCCACGGCTATGGCCGTGTTCACCAGGCAGGCGGCGGCTCCCATCTCCATGGCCTCGGCAGCATGGCTGGGTGCGCCGATGCCGGCATCCACCACCACGGGCACATGGGCCTGTTCGATGATGATGCGCAGGAAGTCGCGCGTCTGTAGTCCCTTGTTGGTGCCGATGGGTGCCCCGAGGGGCATCACCGTGGCGGCACCCGCCTCCTCCAGGTGTCGGCACAGCGTCGGGTCGGCCTGGCAGTAGGGCAGCACCACGAATCCCATCTTCACCAATTGCTCCGTTGCCTTCAGCGTCTCCACCGAGTCGGGCAGCAGGTAACGCGGGTCGGGATGGATTTCCAGTTTCAGCCAATTCGTGCCGAATGCCTCGCGTGCCATCTGTGCGGCAAACACGGCTTCTTCGGCTGTGCGCACACCGCTGGTGTTGGGCAGCAGTTGGATGTCCGGCCGGCGGATATGGGCCAGCAGGTCATCTTCCTTGTCGTTCAGGTCAACGCGCTTCATGGCCACGGTCACCATCTCTGTCTCTGAGGCTGCGATGGCCTCCTTCATCTCCCGGTTCGAGCGGAATTTTCCCGTCCCCAAGAACAGGCGCGAGTGGAACTCACGCCCGGCAATGATTAGTTTTTCCATACGTCTTTTATGCTTTTAATGATTAGTTTCATTTCTTCAATGGGATTGTCGGCGCGGAGGATGCTCCCGCTGAGGGCTATGCCATCGACACCGACAGCCGTCAGTGCGGGGATGTCCTCCTTCGTGAGGCCGCCGATGGCCACGATGGGCAGCCGGGTTCCCTCGGCCTTCATCCGTCGGACAATGTCGGCATAGCCCTCCAAGCCGAGCAGGGGCGAGAGGTTTTTCTTCGTGGTGGTATAGCGGTAGGGGCCGCAACCGATGTAGTCGGCACCGGCTGCGTTGAGCCATCGGATGTCGTCGAAGGTGTTGGCCGTGCCGCCGATGATGATGTCGTCTCCCAAAAGTTTCCGCGCTTCGGCAATGGGCATATCGTTTTTCCCCAAGTGTACGCCGTCGGCATGGATTTGCCCGACAAGCTCCACGTGGTCGTCGATGATGAAGGTGGCACCGTACTTGCGGCACAACGCCTGTGCTTGCAGGGCATGGTCGAGCAGCGTCTGTTCGTCCGCTTCCTTCATCCGTAATTGAATCCACCGGCATCCGCCCTCCAAGGCAATGCGTACCGAGTCGAGATAGGTGTACCGCCCGGTGTAGTGGGTGATAAACTGTACGCAGGAGTTCTCCCTTAATTCTTTACTCTTCATTCTTTCCTCTTCTCTCTTCACTCTTCACTTTTAACTCTTCACTTTTAACTTTTCACTTTTCACTTTTAACTTTCAACTCTTCCCTCTCTATCCACCGCACGCCGCCCTGATGACCAGCACCTGCATCCCCTCGGAAAGGGCATACGTCGCCCACTCCGCACGGGGTACCATACGATTGTTCACAGCCACGGCCACGCCTTGCGCGGGCAGCGACATCTCCAGGACCAACGCGCCCAGCGTGGTGGCCTCTGTCTCAAATGTTTGATTGTTTACTGTCAGAATCATGCTTCCTTCCGTTGTTGTTGGTTTGTCCAATACTCAACAAAGGGGAAGCCCGGATATGAAAAATGCCCATGACGGGCACAGACGAAACGAACAATATCCACAATTCCTACGGCAGCATTACCTGCATCAGGTTCGAGGGTATAATCTCAGCCCCACCGGGGCACCCCTTTGTCTATGTCGGCGGCAAAGGTAATGCTTTTTGGGGAAATTCCCCTTGGGTTTCTATGATTTTTTTTCCTGTGGAAGAGAATTTTTTCTGTAACGTGGCATAAAATCCTATTTTGTAGAAGGCAAACAGGGACATGGAAGGCGACGCGCCTGTGAGGTTCTTCCGAAGAAAGGAGTGCGTCATCTTGAAAAGGAGGCGGGTAGGCGGAAGCAGTCCGAGACCCTTCAGGCGCAGATAGACTTTATGGAGATATACGGATTCGCCCAACTTGGCCGACTGTTCGGCCAAGGTGAGCATGGCTTCTTCGGTCTTTTTCAAGAACAGGCCGTTCGGCTCGATGTCCTGATTCTCCAACGGATTGTCGATGTGCACAATGCGGAAACCTTGTTCTTGCAGCTTCATGCCGAAGAGCACATCTTCGTAGCCGTATCGGTTGAAGGAATCGTCGAAGCGGACTTGGTGGAAGGCGCGGCTCTGTATCATCACATTGAATGTGCGGAAGGAGTTGTAGGGGTGCTTGTTCCTTTGCTCGGCCGTGTAGTGTTTTTCCGCCATCTTCTCGTAGGTGTAGCGCAACGACCTGTCGGGCGATGGCAGATGGGGCGGATGGACGATGCCGCCACAGAGGATGTGTGCGTCGGGAGAGGCTTGAACGGCTTCGGCGTACCTTTTCAGAAAAAGATTGTCCACGGGCAGTCCGTCGCAATCGAGCAACAAGAGCCATTCGCCCTGCGCCCGTTCGGCCAGCAGGTTGCGGATGCGCGAACGGCCGATGTTCTCCGTCAGCCCGATGAAGGAGCAGTGGGGGAGGGCACCGATGGCTCCGTTGGCCCGGCGGCAAGCGTGGTCGGTCGAGGCATCGTCGGCCACAATGATTTCAAACGACACTGCGGGTACGCCCGTTTCTTCCGCCAATGCTTCGGCTTGTCGGGACAGCTCCTCGGCCAACGGGCGGGCAACGTAATTATAGGCTGGTATCAGTATCGAAATCGTCATGACCCTTCACGTTTTGGTCGCGAAGATAGTTAAATTTAGTGGAATTTCGGGGAAAAACCTTATTTTTTCACAAATAGGACTTTAATTCCTCCTTTTCCGCCTTCATAGCTCGTTCTTTATCCGTACCTTTGCCGCGAATTATGAGAGAGAACCCAACTAAGTTCGTATTGGGAAGGTGGATAATCCTTCTTGTTTTGGTGTTGATGGCGGTAGGCCTACAGGCGCAAGTGCGCGGTACGGTTACCGATTCGTTGACGCAGGCTCCCATATCGTTCGTGCAGGTGTATTACGAAGGAACCTCGGTCGGTACCCAGACGGACGACCGCGGACGCTACGAACTGCCGTCGCCTGTGGGAAACAAGTCGGCTACGCTCATCTTCTCTTCCATAGAATACGACAAGAAGTCGTTCACCGTCAAGCCGGGTGCCAACAGACGCATCAATGTGCGCCTGAGCGAAACCGCCCACGCCTTGTCCGAAGTGACGGTGAAACCCCGCCGCGAACGCTATTCGCGCAAGAACAATCCCGCCGTGGAGCTTATCCGGAAAGTGATAGCCAACAAGAAGAAAGCCGACCTGCGCAACCATGACTGGTACAGCTACTATGGCTACCAAAAGATGACGACCTCGTTGGACGATGTCACCGCCGACATGCTGGACGAGGGAATCTTCAAGCAGATGCCTTTTCTGAAAGAACAGATTGAATTGGACTCGGCCACCAACCGGATGGTGTTGCCCGTGTCGATGGACGAGACGGTGACCCGCTACATCTGGCGGCGCTCGTCGCGGACGGAGAAAAGCATCGTCATGGGACAGAAAAGTGTGGGAGTGAACAACCTGTTGAGCGTGGGCGAGGGAATGACAACCATCATGGAGAGCATCTTCGGACAGATAGACATCTATGACGAGGACATCGACTTGCTGGAAAAACGCTTCATCAGCCCCATTGCCTCCACGGGAGCCATTTCGTTCTACAAATATTATATTATGGACACGCTGGATGTGGCGGGCGACAGCTGCATCCATTTGACCTTTGTGCCCCAAAACAGCCAGGACTTCGGCTTCAGCGGCCACCTCTACGTGGTGAAGGATCCTTCGTATCAGGTGAAGATGTGCCGCATGACGTTGCCTAAGAAAACCGGTGTGAACTTTGTCGATGAGATTGACATCCTGCAGGAGTATCAGCGGTTGCTGGATGGTTCGTGGGGGATGAAGACCGACGACCTGCGTGTGAACCTCTCTTTGGTGGATGTCCTGCAGGGCGTACAGGTGCAGCGTACCACCCGCTATACGGGCTACTCCTTTGACCCCTTGGAGGAGAGTGCCCTTTTCAAAAACAAACTGAGGGAGGAGGTGCACGTCGATGCACAGATTCAAGACCAAGCCTTTTGGGACGAACACCGGCCGGTGCCCCTGACTGAAAAGGAGAAAGGGATGAAACGCTTTGTGGACGACATCAAGCAGATGCCCGGATACAAGTATCTCATCTTTGCAGTACGTGCTTTGGTGGAGAACTTCATCGAGACGGGAAAGGGGGAGGAACCCAGCAAGTTCGACATCGGCCCGGTGAATACCCTCGTTTCAAGTAATTACATCGACGGAGTCCGCCTGCGCTTGAGCGGAAAGACTACGGCCGCTCTGAATCCTCACCTTTTCTTCAACGGCTACGTGGCATACGGCTTCAAGGATGGCCGTCCCAAGTACAAAGCCGAGTTGGAATACTCCTTTGCAAAGAAGAAGCGTCTGCCCTTTGAATTTCCCCGTCGGTCGGTGTCGCTTTCCCATCAGTACGATGTCATGTCGCCCAGCGACAAATACCTGGTGACAGACAAGGACAACATGTTCCTTTCCTTCAAGTCGAACACCGTTGACCAGCTGTCCTTCATGCGCAAGACCATCTTGGCCTTCAACTACGAGGCCGCCAACAACTTCTCCACTCGCGTGGAGTTGCGCCACATCAATGACCGTCCTGTGGGCAAGCTCTCCTACATCCGCAACGACGGGACGGGCACCCATGCCGTGCACGACATGACCACCGCTGAAGCCTCCGTAACCCTCCGATACGCACCGGGCGAAACCTTTGTCAACTCCAAGCAGGGACGTATCGCCGTCAATCGCAACGCTTCGGTTTACTCCCTTACCCATACGGTCGGCATGAAGGGCGTTTTGGGGGGCGGATATGACTACCATATCTCCGAACTGAGTCTTTACAAACGCTTTTGGCTCTCGTCGTGGGGACGCGTCAATGCTACGCTGAAGGCCGGAGTCGTGTGGGACAAGGTGCCGTTTCCTTTCCTCTCCTTCCCGGCTACGAACCAGTCATACATCATCCAGTTGGACCACTTCCACCTTATTAATAATATGGAGTTCCTCAACGACCGCTACGCCTCGTTGGACTTGACGGCCGAGTTGAACGGCGTCCTGCTCAACCGTATTCCCTTGATAAAGCGGCTCAAGTGGCGCGAGGTGTTCGGAGTGAACATCCTGTATGGCGGCCTGTCGGACAGAAACAATCCCGATGCCCGCCCGTCGGATGCCGACCTCTTCCTCTTTCCCCGGCGCGACGGACGTACCACCAGTTTTGCCATGGATCCCGATGTTCCTTATATTGAATACCACGTGGGACTTCACAATGTCTTCAAGATTCTGCGCATTGAATATTTCCGTCGCCTGACCTACCTCCATCAGCCCGATGTGAACAAACATGGCGTGCGTATGGCTCTCCAGTTCAATTTCTGAGAATGCTCCAAGGGGCTTTTTGTGCATAATTTTGTCGGTGTTTCTTTGTACATCTGATTTTTATTCCTATTTTTGCGCCCTATTTCCTTATCAGATAATATGTAGCGACTAACTGACAAGATGCAACAGACAAATTACATCATTGAGGTTCAGAATGTGTCGAAGTACTTCGGCGAGAAGGTGGCACTGGACAACATCAATTTGAAGGTAAAGAAGGGCGAGTTTGTGACTATCCTCGGTCCTTCGGGGTGTGGAAAGACGACGCTTTTGCGACTGATAGCCGGTTTTCAGACGGCGTCGGAGGGCGAAATCCGCATCAGCGGACAAGAAATCACGCAGACACCGCCGCACCAGCGGCCGGTGAACACCGTGTTTCAGAAGTACGCCTTGTTTCCCCACCTGAATGTGTTCGATAATATTGCTTTCGGCCTCAAGCTGAAGAAGTTGCCCACCTCCATCATCGAGAAGAAGGTGAAGGGAGCACTGAAGATGGTGGGTATGACCGACTACGAGTATCGCGATGTCGATTCCCTCTCGGGCGGACAACAACAGCGTGTGGCCATTGCCCGCGCCATTGTGAACAACCCCGAGGTGCTTCTGCTCGACGAGCCCCTTGCCGCCCTCGACCTGAAGATGCGCAAGGACATGCAGATGGAGCTGAAAGAGTTGCACAAGTCGTTGGGCGTTACATTCGTTTACGTCACCCACGACCAGGAAGAAGCCCTGACGCTGAGCGACACCATCGTAGTAATGAGCGAAGGACGCATCCAGCAGATTGGCACTCCCATCGACATCTACAACGAACCCATCAACTCCTTTGTGGCCGACTTCATCGGCGAGAGCAACATCCTCAACGGCACCATGCTGAAGGACAAGCTCGTGAGCTTTGCCGGCCACGAGTTCGAGTGCGTCGATGAAGGCTTTGGCGAGCAGACACCCGTCGATGTGGTCATCCGTCCCGAGGACATCTACATCTTCGACCCCTCCGATGCCGCCCAGCTCACGGGCACCGTCACCAGTTGCATCTTCAAGGGTGTCCACTACGAGATGTTGGTGCAGACGACCGAGGGCTACGAGCTGATGGTGCAGGATTACAACTGCTTCGAAGCCGGGCGCGAAGTGGGCCTGCTCGTGAAGCCCTTCGACATCCATGTGATGAAGAAGGAGCGCACGTGCAACACCTTCGAGGGACACCTGATTGACGAAAACCACGTTGAGTTCCTCGGTCAGGAGTTCGAGTGCCTGCCCGTGAAGGACATCGAGCCGGGTGCCACCGTTCAGGTGGAGGTCGATTTCGACCGCGTCATCCTTCAGGACAACGAAGAGGACGGCATGCTCACCGGCGACGTCAACTTCATCCTTTATAAAGGCGACCACTATCACCTCACCGTCCGCTCCGACTGGGACGAAGATGTCTTTGTCGACACCAACGACGTGTGGGACGATGGCGACCGCGTAGGTATCACCATTGCC
>CAZDAN010000109.1:0-7097 GCA_964503565.1 uncultured Bacteroides sp. | reverse complement strand
TTCAGGCGCACAGGAATAAAAAAAATAAGAGGGTGTAACGATACACCCTCTTATTTTTATGCCAACAGGCAAACGCATCACGCTCTTTTACAGACTCTCAATCAAGCGTTTCAGGACAACGGTTGCCGAAATCTCGCGGTTGGCCGCCTCGGGAATCACGATGGAACGCGGACTTTCAATCACCTCATCGGTCACAATCATGTTGCGGCGCACGGGCAGGCAGTGCATAAAGTAAGCATTGTTGGTGACGGCCATCTGGCGGTCGCTCACCGTCCAGGCACGGTCTTTACAAAGAATCTGTCCGTAGTTGTCACCGGTGTAGGCGGCCCAGTTCTTGGCATAGATGAAATCGGCTCCCTCGAAAGCCTTCATCTGGTCGTACTCCACGCGGGCATTGCCCACAAACTTGGGGTCGAGTTCGTACCCCTCGGGATGGGTGATGACGAAATCGTAGTCGGCGGCATTCATCCACTCGGCAAAGGAGTTGGGCACAGCCTGTGGGAGCGGACGGGGATGGGGTGCCCAAGTGAGTACCACCTTGGGGCGGGTCGTCTGCTTGTACTCCTCAATCGTAATGAGGTCGGCAAAGCTCTGGAGCGGATGGCGCGTAGCAGCCTCCATGGAGAAGACGGGACGGCCACTGTACTTGATGAACTGATTGAGGATGACCTCCTCGTAGTCGTAGTCGCGATTCTCGAAGCGGGCAAAGGAGCGCACACCGATGACATCGCAATAGCATCCCATCACAGGAATTGCCTCCAACAGGTGCTCGGGCTTGTCGCCGTCCATGATGACACCGCGCTCGGTCTCCAGCTTCCAGGCTCCCTGATTGATGTCGAGCACAATCACGTTCATGCCCAGATTGAGGGCAGCCTTCTGGGTGCTGAGACGGGTGCGCAGACTGCTGTTGAAGAAAATCATCATCAGCGTCTTGTTACGTCCCAACTCCACATATTTGAATCGGTCTTTCTTAATCTCAAAGGCTTCTCGCAGGGCGGCATCCAACGGGCCGATGTCCTGCACACAGGTAAAGTTCTTCATATTTCTTCTTTCTATTTTTTATTTTCTAATCTGTCCGTTTCCACGAATAATCCACTTGTAGGAGGTAATCTCTTCCAAAGCCATGGGGCCACGGGCGTGGAGTTTCTGGGTGCTGATGCCAATCTCGGCACCAAGGCCGAACTGGGCACCGTCGGTAAACGAAGTGGGTGCATTGGCATAGACGCAGGCGGCATCGACCAGACGAAGGAAACAATCGGCCGCAGCCTCATCCTCGGTGATAATGCACTCGCTATGCTTGGAACTGTTGAGACGAATATGTTCGAGAGCGGCCTCCAGCGTAGGAACGGTCTTGACAGCCATGGTATAGGAGAGGAACTCGGTGCCGAAGCTCTCCTCCGTAGCGGGTTTCAACAGGTCGGCAGGATAGTTTCCCTGCAAAGCTGCATAAGCAGGTTCGTCGGCATAGATAAGAACCCGGCTCTGCTGCAAAGGTTCGCACAAAGCGGGCAAGTCGGGCAGACGCTCTTCGTGCAGCACCAGACAATCGAGGGCATTGCAGACACTTACACGGCGGGTCTTGGCATTGTTGACAATAGCCTTGCCCTTCTCCAAGTCGGCCGCACGGTCGAAGTAGGCATGACAGATGCCGGCCCCCGTCTCGATAACGGGGATGGTAGCGTTGGCGCGGACAAAGTTGATGAGATTGCTGCTTCCGCGAGGGATGATGAGGTCGATGTAACCATTGGCGTGAAGCATCTCGGCCGTAGCCTCACGACTGGCAGGAAGCAGTTCCACCACGTGAGGATTTACACCATAGCGGTCGAGCACACCGTGAATGATGCGCACAATGGCACGATTGGAGCAATCGGCATCACTTCCCCCCTTCAGCACGCAGGCATTCCCACTTTTGAAACAGAGTGAGAAGACATCGAAGCTGACGTTCGGACGGGCTTCGTAGATGATGCCGATGACACCGAAAGGAACACTCACACGGGTGAGTTCAAGCCCATTGGGCAGAACATGGTGCTTCAGCACACGGCCGAGCGGACTGGGCAATTGGGCCACCTTTCGCATATCGGCAGCAATGCCTTCGATGCGGTCGGCAGTCAGTTTCAGACGGTCGTACTTAGGGTCATTCTCATCCATACGGGCCAAGTCTTTGGCATTCTCGGCGAGGATATAATCGGTTTGCGCCACAGCCTCGTCGGCCACGGCCAACAGGATGCCGTTGATGCGGTCATCATCCAACATCGCCAATTCACGGCCTGCAGCCTGTACCTGTTCAAAGATTTGTTTCAATTCCATCATACCAAAAAAAATTATTCCAGATAGAGATAATCGTAATGAATCAAAGGGCGTTGGCCATGCTTGCCCAATACACTACGGGCCTCAGAAGCATCGCAAGAAACACGCCCCACACCGATACGGACACCCTGAGTATTCATCAGACTGACAATGTCGTCCTTCTCGAAGTCGCCTTCTACGCGGGTCACACCCACGGGAAGCAAACTGACGGCTTGTTCGCCGGTGAGCGCCTCGACCGCACGGGCATTCAGATGAATCTCCCCCTTGGCAAAACCTTCGGAATGGGCAATCCATTTCTTCACACTGCCCATAGCCTCGCGATTGGGTTCGAAGCGGGTGCAAAGCGTTCCCTCGGGGTCACGCATAAGTTCCACTAAAATATTATCGCGCTTACCATTGGCGATAAAGACGGTTATTCCCTCATCGGCGACCTTGCGGGCAATATTGGTTTTGGTCATCATTCCACCACGCCCAAAGCCGGACTTCTCAGCTTGAATGTATTCCGACAAGTCTTTCCCCAATTCCACGACACGGATAACTTCGCTTTGCGGATCGGAAGGAGAGCCGGTGAAGATTCCATCGATATTGCTGAGGATAACCAATGCCTGTGCATCCATCATGGAAGCGATAAGTCCGCTCAACTCGTCGTTATCAGTAAACATCAATTCCGTTACAGAGATCGTATCATTCTCGTTCACAATAGGGATTACCCCATTCTCCAACATCACGGTCATACAACCACGTTGGTTGAGATAGTGGCGGCGCGTACCAAAGTTTTCCTTCATGGTCAGAACCTGCCCCACAGACATGTGATGTTCGCGAAAGAGTTCATAATACCGGTTAATGAGCTTGGCCTGTCCGACGGCAGAGTAGAGCTGACGCTGTTCCACACTATCCATCTTCCTGTCGATATGAAGTTCACTACGTCCCGAAGCAACGGCTCCCGAAGAGATAAGAATCACCTCAATGCCTTCGTGCCGAAGTTCGGCCACCTGATCTACCAAAGCCGACATACGCGTCACATCCAATGTTCCATCTTTGCGCGTAAGTACGTTACTACCTATCTTTACTGCTATTCTTGTAAAGCGATTTGCCATATTTCCATTCTTTTTGTCGCGCAAAGATAGCACATTTGTTCAAAATGACAAAAAAAAAGAGAATGTATCAGCACCGACACACTCTCTCCAAAGGTTTTTACCACTTCCAAAGTATTATTTTTGGCGGATGTATATGTTTACAGGCGTACCTGTCAGATTCCATTTCTCACGCATCTTATTCTCGAGGAAGCGCTTGTAAGGCTCCTTTACATACTGGGGAAGATTGGCGAAATAGACAAACGAAGGTATGCGCGTATTGGGCAATTGGGTACAATACTTGATTTTGATATACTTTCCCTTGTTCGAGGGGGGCGGATAGGCCTCGATAAGCGGAAGCATCTCTTCATTCAAACGGGCAGTAGGAATACGGGTCGTGCGATTGTGGAACACCTCTTTCGCACATTCAAGCACCTTGAAGATGCGTTGCTTGGTTAGAGCCGAAGCAAAAATAATGGGAAAATCAACAAACGGAGCAAAACGCTCGCGAATGGCATTCTCGAATTCCCGCATCACCTTGTCGCTCTTGTTCTCCACCAGGTCCCACTTGTTGACAACCACAACAAGCCCCTTCTGATTGCGTTGGATCAGAGAGAAGATATTCAGATCCTGCCCCTCAACACCACGGGTCGCATCAATCATAAGAATACAGACATCCGCATTCTCGATGGCACGAATGGAACGCATCACCGAATAGAACTCCAAATCTTCAGTCACCTTGTTCTTCTTGCGGATGCCGGCCGTATCGACCAGATAGAAGTCGAAACCAAACTTGTCGTACCGGGTATAGATGGAATCACGAGTGGTTCCCGCAATTTCGGTAACGATATTACGATCTTCGCCAATAAAGGCGTTGATGATGGAAGACTTTCCTGCATTGGGACGACCGACAACGGCAAAACGGGGAATCTCTTCATCGACAATTTCCTCGACCTTTTTCTGGAACTTACTAAGAATAAGGTCAAGCAAATCGCCCGTGCCACTGCCACTGACAGCAGAAATACAGAAAGGATCGCCAAGCCCCAAAGAGTAGAACTCGGCAGAAGAATAAATCAAATCGTTGTTATCCGTCTTATTGGCTACCATAATTACCGGCACTTTTGACCGACGCAGAATAGCAGCCACCTGTTCGTCCAAGTCCGTCACACCATTTTGTACATCAACAACAAACAGGATAACATCGGCCTCTTCGATAGCCAACATGACCTGCTTACGGATTTCTTCCTCAAAAATATCATCGGAATTGACAACCCAACCACCAGTATCAACGATGGAAAACTCCTGACCGACCCACTCGACTTTGCCATACTGACGGTCGCGGGTAGTACCGGCTTCTTCATTGACAATGGCCTGACGAGTCTTTGTCAAACGATTAAAAAGAGTGGATTTCCCGACATTGGGACGTCCTACGATTGCTACTAAATTACCCATAACTGCATTCTTTTCTAATCCAAATTATATCCAAAGTTACGTAATTCCTTATCGGAGTTACGCCAATCCTTGTCAACTTTTACAAATGTCTCCAAATAGATGCTCTTTCCGAAGAAACGCTCCAATGAACGACGTGCCTCGGTAGCCACCTTCTTCAATGCACGACCTTCCTTGCCAATGATGATACCCTTCTGTGAATCGCGCTCCACATAGATGACGGCATTGATACGGATAGACTTGTCATCTTCCTTAAATTGCTCAACTACCACCTCGACACTGTAGGGTATCTCCTTGTCATAATAGAGAAGAATCTTCTCCCTTATGATTTCGGTCACAAAGAAACGGGCAGGCTTGTCCGTCCATTGGTCTTTTCCAAAATAAGGAGGCGAATCGGGCAAAAGTTCACGGACACGACGCAAAACAACATCCACGTTGAAACGGTTGGACGCGGAAATGGGGATAATCTCGGCCTCCGGCAATGATTCGTGCCACTCTTCTACCAAGGAAGTCAAATCTCCCTGATTGGAAAGGTCTATCTTATTGATTAACAACAACACCGGAACTTGCATGTGACGTACCTTCTCCAAGAACTCGCTATTCTTGTCGGGCTTCTCCACCACATCAGTCACATACAACAATACATCGGCATCGGTCAACGCCGATTCTGAAAAGTTCAGCATCGACTCTTGCAGCTTATAGTTGGGCTTCAACACACCCGGCGTATCAGAAAATACGATTTGAGTGTCTTCCGTATTCAGGATTCCCATGATACGATGACGGGTAGTCTGGGCCTTGAACGTGGCTATGGAAATACGCTCGCCCACCAAGAGATTCATCAAGGTTGACTTACCCACATTGGGATTACCTACAATATTCACAAATCCGGCTTTGTGCATAATCATTTGTCTTGTATATAGATAATAAAAAGCGGACTATGAGGAACGAACTACAAATAACCGACTCCTTATTCAGGTCAGATACCTGTAATTTGCAACTCATAACCCGCCTATATTCCTTTATTTACGCTCTGCGCCATCATACCCCCACTTTGCATACACTGCACCGTAGGTAAATCCGGCTCCAAAAGCTGTGAATATCAAATTATCACCTTTTTTCAGTTGCTTTTCGTAATCCCACAAACAGAGAGGCAATGTGGCTCCACTGGTGTTTCCATAACGATGGATATTCACCATCACTTTCTCCATCGGAACTTCCAGACGCTGAGCCACGGCATCAATGATACGCATATTGGCCTGATGGGGAATCACCCATGCGATACTCTCCTTGTCAAGTCCATTGCGTTCTGCCAACTCAGCTGTAATTGCCGACATATTAGAAACTGCGTACTTGAATACAGTACGTCCCTCCTGATACAGATAGTGCATCTTGTTGTCTATCGTAAAATAGGAAGGAGGACATACCGAACCACCTGCTTTCATGTGCAAGAAAGGAAGTCCCTTTCCGTCTGTCCGCAGAATGGAATCCATTATACCGTAATCCTCATTCGTAGCTTCCAACAGAACTGCCGCTGCACCATCACCAAAGATAGGACATGTCGCACGGTCAGCATAGTTCACCATACTGGACATCTTGTCTGCACCGACAACAATAATCTTTTTGTGACGACCAGAAGAAATCATCGACGCCGCCGTCTCCAATGCGTACATAAAACCACAACAAGCAGCCTGAAGATCGTATGCAAAAGCATTCTTCAAGCCCAATTTGTCACACAAGATGGACGCTGTAGAGGGAAAACGATAATCAGGAGTCGTGGTAGCAACAATAATCAAATTGATCTCATCAGGATTGACACCCGTACGCTGTATCAGTTGCTTGACAGCCTTACGAGCCATATAGGAGGTTCCCAATCCCTCTTCATTCAGAATACGTCTTTCTTTGACTCCTATCCGAGACATAATCCACTCGTCGTTGGTATCTACCATGCGAGACAACTCTTCGTTCGTCAACACATACTCCGGAACATACCCACCAACGCCCGTGATTACAGCATTTATTTTCTCCATTAACCTTACACCTTATTATACAAAAGTAGCCGGAGAGCAAAAAAACTCTCTGGCTATATTCTACGCTACAGTGATTAAACTGCAGCCTCTTTCTCAATTGCCAGCTTACCTCTGTAGTATCCGCATGCTGCGCATACAGTGTGGTAAACATAAAACTCTCCACAGTTGGGGCAAATTGCCAATGTAGGAGCTACTGCCTTGTCATGAGTTCTTCTTTTGGCAGTTCTTGTCTTTGATTGTC
>CAZDAN010000108.1:3604-7142 GCA_964503565.1 uncultured Bacteroides sp. | reverse complement strand
AAAGCAGAGCGAGGTCATAATCGGTTTTTTAACCGCTCCTTCGTATAAACTCATACTTTTCTAATTAAAAGTTAAAAGTTAAAAATTAAAAATCGGACAAAGCTATGCGAACTTGCAGCTTTTAATTTTTAATTCTTAATTTTTAATTGATTATTATTTCTCTACCGTCACTTCCATGCCGTTCAACAGAGCCTTCTGTCCGGCGATTACAACTTGTGAATTGTTGTCCACACCTGAAATCAACTCATACTCGGTGTTCATGCGGCGACCCAGCTGTACTTTGTTGTAAGACACCTTGCCATTCTCGTACACATACACGTAACGGTCGCCTGAACCGGCCTGCTTCACCACGGCCATGTCGGGCACAACCACGTGGTCGGCCGTACCGAAGTTCATGATAACGCGGGCAAACATTCCCGGACGGATGCGCTGGTTGGCATTGGCCACCTTCACCTCTACGGGGAATGTGCGGGTAGCAGCGTCAATAGTAGGATAGATGAGGTCAACCGTGCCGGTAAACTCCTCGTCGCCATACACGTCGAGCTTCACAGTCACCTTGTCACCCTTCTTCACCTTGGGGAAGTTGTTCTCTGACACATTCACCACCAGCTTGACGGGTGCAATCTGCTCAACCACGAGCACGGGACTGGCTCCGCCATAGAGGTCGCCATTGTCGTAGTTGCGGGCGGTAACGACGCCGTTAATGGGAGAAACCAACTGGGTATTCTCTATCATGTTGGCGTAAGAACGGCGGAGTTTGTCGAGGTTGGTGCGCATGGCATCCCAGTTTGACTTTGACACACCGCCCACCTTGTAGAGTTCGTCGATACGCTTGAACTCTGTCTCCATGTTGTCGAGGTCGTATTTCAATGATGTAGAATTCACGTCGTCCATCTCAACGAGTTTCTGACCCTTCTTCACCTGGTCGCCCACTTCCACCAGGATGCGCTTGATGCGCACGGGAGTTGAGGGGGCAATCTTGTTCACTACGTCAGCCTTCACCGTTGCCGTGTACTCGGCAATCTGGTCAACGGGACGCACTGACACCTTTGCCAGCTTCACTTTCGGTTTCTCGGTTTGTGCTGCTTGAGCAGTTGTCGCTTCATTCTCGCTCTTCGAGCTGCATGCACTTGCGGTCAACACCAGAGCGGCAAGTGCCATCATTTGAAAATTGATTTTCATACCTTATTATATATTCTTTTTTGTTTTATCAGATTTGTAGTAGTTTTACTCTTCACGTCCGAGCACCAGATCGAGGTCGGCCTTGGCGGTCAGATAATCGTAAATGGACTGGCTATAGGTCAGTTCCGATTGGGTAAGAGCCACCTGTGAGCTGTTAAGCTCGAGCACGGTGCCCGCCCCTACCTCGTAGCGCTTCTTCGAGATGGAGAGAGCCTTGTCGGCCTGATTCATTGCCTCTTTGTTTGAGAGCACCTGTTCCGAACTTGCCTGCATGTTGCTCTTGTAGCTCTCGACCTGCATGTTCAGCTTGCGCTCGGTATCAACACGATTCAGTTCCAACTGAGTGCGTTGCAGACGGGCGGTCTTCAGTTTGGTGAAGTTGCTGGCCTTGAAGATAGGGATGCTAAGGTTGAACATCAACTGAGAACTTCCCACCCAGCTGTAGTCGAACACATTCCAATGGTTGTTGTACATTGACTGGTATTGTCCATTCAACGACATGGCAAGCATAGGCATGAAGTTACTCCAAGCCAAGCCTACGTTCTTCTTCAACATGTCGGCATTGAGGTCGAACTGGCGCATGGTGCTATTGTTCTCCAATCCGAAGTTGTCGTTGTCGAGCTGGTTGGTGAAGACCATTGTCTCGTAATCGTTCAACTTCTCTGTCACAACCAAGTCGATGTCTTCGGTGATACCCATCAGCACCTTCAATTGGAGTTTGGAGAGGCGCACACCGTTTTCGGCCGAAACGACGCTGGGCTTCACGTTGCGCATCTGCACCTCGGCACTGATTTTGTCGTATTCGCTCACCAAGCCTTGTTCGAAGCGGGAGTTCACCACATTATAGTTCTCCTCGGCCAAGGCATAGCTACGTTGCAACACTTCGTAGCTGTCCTGTGTAAGCATCAGCTGATAATATGCCTTTGTCACTTGGTTGATCAAGTCGAGACGGGAAGAACGGGCCTTTTCCTGAGCCAACAGGATGTCGGTCTTTGTCAGCGACATGCTCTTGTACACCGCCGGTGCAAAAAGGGGCAGACTGAGGGTGGCCACGCCAGCAGCTGTACTCACGTCGTCGTCACCCATGCGGAATGACATACCGTTCAGCTTCATCTCGGGTGCCTTAATGGTGTATTGCCATGAACCCGTCACACTCAGTTCGGGCAACAAAGCCATCCAAGCCTCTTTGTTTGCCTCTTTCTTCAACACAATCTCCTGGTCGGCAACCTTAATCGTGGGGTTGTCGGCAAGAGCAATCTCCAACGCCTTGTCCAATGTCAGATTCAGCGTTTCCTGCGCACGGACGGCTCCCGTCAACAACAGAGCCAGTGCCAATGCCAAGCAGTTCTTACTTCTCATACGTCTTACTTAATTGATTTATATAATCCTAAATTACTTTATTTCTCTCCCTCAAAGAACTCGTCCAACATGCGCATTCCCTTCTCGGTGCAGATGCCCCGCATGTTCACGCGCACCACGGTGTCGAGCACTTCGGGCAATGTCCATTTCTCCGTCAGCATGTCGCTGTTCAAGAATCCGCCCATGGACAAATCTACAAGAAACTGAAAGATTTCAAAGTTGATGTCCGTGCGGAAGAGGCCTTGCTGGATGCCCACCTGATAGAACCTCTTCGAATTCTCGGCGTTCTGCTCCTTCTGTTGTTTCAGGAACTCGGCCACCTTGGGATACTTCTTGATTTCCTGATACATGGAGGGGTGAATGTTCTTCATCAGATTCATCCCATGTTGGTAAAGGCGGAGCACAATTTCCAACACATTGTCGGCTGTGGCCACCACTTGTGTCACGTATTCGTGTTTTCGCTCCTCTTTCAGCTTTATCCCTTCGAGCAGGAGTTCTTCTTTGTCGGCAAACATTTCGTAGAGGGTGCGCTTGCTCATGCCAAGGGCTGCAGCCACGTCGCCCATGCGAACGGCACGGATGCCCTGCTCGGCAAACATCTTGCCGGCCATGTCTATCACCCGGTTACGCTGCTCTTTATTCGAATGTTTGTCAACAATCTCCATATCTAAAGATGAAAGAATTGAACCTTATACCTTAAATCAAATTAATACGCTGCAAAGTTAAGGAGAAAACCGCAATTACACAAAAAGTTTCCTCCCTATGAAGCAATGTTTATATTTTGTTCACATATCGTCCTTGAACATTTCGAAAATCAAGACAGGCGGACGGTAAAAAAGGACAACCCTTCTACCTGTCAACCTTCATTTTCAGGCTATCGGCCGCCATTTTTTGAAAAAGCCGAGAGGAAAAGACAAGGTGCAGCACAGAAAAGTTTAATCAGCAGTGGCAATCACATAATCAGCAGTGGCAATCACATAATCAGCACCGGTGATTA
>CAZDAN010000108.1:0-3504 GCA_964503565.1 uncultured Bacteroides sp. | reverse complement strand
ACATAATCAGCACCGGTGATTAAAGAATTGCGGACAAAAAAAGAGGAATGCCTGAGGCATTCCTCTCTTTCTCTACCCATCGGGTGAGTTTTTATTTCACACAAGGGCTCCAATTGTCGTGGCCGGCCAGCACTTCCTGCATGGTGTAACCGCGCAGGTTGGGAAGCTGATGACTCCACTCTACACGCTTGTCGATGGAAGAACCGGGTCCGTAGCACTGATACTCGGCATAGAAAGCCGTCTCCTTGCTGGAGTCTTTTCCCCAGTGGTCCCATCCGGCGGGGTTGATGTGGTCACCCAATTCGCAACGCACATACACCGTCTGTCCATACGGACGCCAAGGTCGGGAAAGGGAAACCTTTCCTTCGAGACCGGCATCGGCCGTCAGCTTGCAATCGTAGAAGACGTAGCCATACTTGGCTTCTTGGGGTGTGCAGGGAGCAGTGACGTAGCCGCCCGACTTGCTATGAATCCGGCAACGGTCGAACACAGCCGTAGAGGCACCGAAGATGAAATCTACCGTACCCTCGACGTAGCACTCCTCGTAATACTGGCGGCTATTGCGTCCCCAAGTATAGAGCGTGTCCTGAAAGCCAAGGAAGCGACACTTCTTGAAGTGCACACGGTCGCCGGCAACGAAGCAGGCAACGGCCTGTCCGACAGGACCTGCAGAATTCTCAAACGTGATATTCTCGGCATAGAAGTCCGAGGCATAGATGTAGATGGACGAAGAGCCGGACGTACCCTTGTTTTCGCCAAAGGTGTTCTGCTTGCCTGCAAAATCGTCGTAGGTGAGCACGGCACCGTCCTCACCGTAAAGGGCGATGTGTTGCTTGCACGGCGCCACCACTAACTTTTCCTTGTAAGTGCCCTTACGGATGTAGATACGGGTAATCTGTTTGCGGAAGTCGGGAACGGCATTGATGGCCTCCTGCACTGTGCGGAAGTCGCCGCTGCCATCCTGTGCCACCACGTAGTGGCAATCAGTCTTCTGCACCGTCGGTTGGTTCGAGAATGCCGGCGCCTTGGAGATGTCCGTCTGAGCCATCACCATTCCATTGAGCATCAACAGGGAAAGGAGAAAGAGAATTGTCTTTTTCATAATCGTCAAGTTTTGTTTTTAGTTAGTTTTTTGTTTTAATTGTCAGTTTCTTATTCCCCAAAGCAACGCCACAGGTTCCCTTCGGGCAAAGGCGCCTCCAAGTCAATCCGCACCTTCGACACGGGATGGACAAAGCTGATTCGCCGTGCATGAAGGCAAATGCTGCCATCGGGATTGGAACGGGGAGAGCCATACTTCAAGTCGCCCTTGATGGGACATCCCATCTTGGCCAGTTGGCAACGAATCTGGTGATGACGCCCCGTCATCAGTTCCACCTCCAACAGCGAATAGTTGTCCGAGCGTCCTATCATCCGGTATCTCAACACGGCTTTTTTCGCATCCTTCACCTCGCGTTCGTAGGCATACGACTTGTTCTGCTTCTCGTTACGCACGAGCCAATGGACAAGTTCCCCTTCGGGCTGCTTCGGCTCGTTCTTCACAATCGCCCAATAGGTTTTCTGCACATCGCCCACACGGAACATTTCGTTCAAGCGCGAGAGGGCTTTACTCGTCTTGGCAAACACCACCAAGCCGCTGACCGGACGGTCCAACCGATGGGTAACTCCCACAAAGACATTGCCGGGCTTCTGGTATTTCTCCTTCAGATACGTCTTCACCATGTCGGACAAAGGAATGTCGCCCGTCTTGTCGCCTTGCACAATCTCCGAGGCGCTCTTGTTCACCACGATGATGTGGTTGTCTTCGTAGATAACTGTCACTTTGGGAAATTCTTTTAAGAATTAAAGGAGTTATCGCTTCGCTAAGAAGTTAAAGGAGTTAAAGCCAAATGTCTTGCTTGTATGTTTTCCAAACCATTGGCTTAACTCCTATAACTCCTTTGACTCCTTAATCAATGTATTACATATTCATACCACCATCGACCTGAATCACCTGGCCAGAAACGTATGAAGACATATCCGATGCCAGGAAGGTAGCCACGTCGGCCACATCCTCAGGAGTGCCACCACGACGGAGAGGAATCTTCTTTGCCCACTCGGCCTTCACCTCGTCGCTCAAGGCGGCAGTCATGTCAGTGATGATGAATCCCGGAGCAATGGCGTTGGCACGGATGCCACGAGAGCCCAACTCCTGAGCAATGGACTTGGCCAAACCAATCATACCGGCCTTTGAAGCCGAATAGTTTGCCTGACCGGCATTGCCATGAACGCCTACGACAGAGGCCATGTTGATGATGCTACCGCCCTTCTGACGCATCATGATGGGAGTACATGCGTGGATGAAGTTGAAAGCCGACTTCAAGTTTACAGCAATCACCGCATCCCACTGGGCTTCGCTCATACGCATCATCAGACCATCCTTGGTGATGCCGGCATTGTTCACCAAAATATCCACAGAGCCAAACTCTTCCTTGATTTGGTTCACCACCTTCTCTGTCTCTTCGAAGTTGGCGGCATTCGAAGCATACCCCTTTGCCTTTACTCCGTAAGCGGCAATTTCTTTCTCTGTATTCTGTCCGTTTTCATCAATTACCAAATCCGTAAAAGCCACATTGGCACCCTCAGAGGCAAACTTCAAAGCAATGGCCTTACCAATTCCACGTGCTGCACCGGTAACGATAGCAGTCTTTCCTGTTAATAATCCCATAATTGTTTTTTGATTTTATTGATTAGTAAATTAGTTTTTCTTTCCAAAAGCACCTTCTACAATCTTCTTGACGTAGTGCTTCATCGTAGAGCGATCTTTTCCCTTGCCTATACGACCACGGATGTAAAGCACCTCGATGCCCTTGGCACAACAATGCAATATGTCGGCATACACCGCCACGTCGTCCACATCAAAGACGCCCTTTTCCACACCTTCCGAAAGGACTTCGCGAAAAATCATTGTCTCGTGATAATTGAACCGCATACGGGCGCGCTCCACTTTCCAAATGTCGCGGAAAAACTCTGCACGCAAGGTCCCGTTCCGAGAAACTACCTCCTTGATAGCATCCAGATGAGTATATATCAACTCTAAAATCTTTTCATTGGGAGCTATATCCTTGGCTGCAACCTTACGCATCATCTCGACAAGCATATCCAACTCTGATTCTATCACAGCAAAATACATGTCTTCTTTACTTTTAAAATAGGTATATAGGGTACGACGCCCTTTCTTGGACGCCACAGCAATGTCGTTCATTGTCGTATCATCTATACCATTCTTCGCAAAAAGTTGCCTGGCCACATCTACTAACTGTTTTCTTGTCTTGGAAACACTCATGTAATTGCACAAACTTTATTAGTCTGTGCAAAATTACATTATTTCTTTCTATCGCCCAAAGAAAAGAGGAAATAAGTTAAAAACTGAAACAAAAAAAAGCAGAAGGGGACTTCCTTCTGCTTCTTTGTTGCGGAGGCACGACTCGAACGTACGACCTTTGGGTTATGAGCCCAACGAGC
>CAZDAN010000107.1:0-7173 GCA_964503565.1 uncultured Bacteroides sp. | reverse complement strand
ATCGATGTCACCGGACATTCCACCCCGTCGTGAGTAATGACATCGGGGCAAACTACGTTTTCACCCAAGCCAGTGGCGGCGGTGAGGGTGATACTTTGAGAAGAAGAGTTGTAACTGTACGTCCATGTTACACCGTTGGCATCGGTGTACTCTTCGGCCCACGCCCCCATTGTGCAGAGGCAGCAGAGCAAGGAAAGAATTAGTTTTTTCATAGGTTATGAGGGGTTTTTAGTGATTAGTATGCTGGATAAACTTCTGGCCGCCGCGGATGTAGATTTGTCCCGGCTCGGTGCGGAGCACCTCGCGGCCTTGCAGGTCGTAGGTGGGAGCAGAGGGGGCAGGGTCGGCCGTAATAAGGGGAAGCCCATTAGCACCACCAATGCGGAGCGTGGCCGCTGTGGCGAGCGATTGGGGAAGCGTGAGGTAACATTTGCCTTCGGGCAAGATGTAGGAAGTGGTGCCCACGCGGTAGAACATAGGAGCCTCGGTGTCGGCCTTGCGTTGGAGCACGTAGTAGGTGTCGCCGCTCTCGTCGGCAGTCAGCTCGGTCTGTCGCAGGGCGGCGGTAAGGTAGCCGCTGACGGACTTGCCACCTGTCACGCGGGCCGCATAGTCGGCTTCGGCGGGCGTGCCGCTAAGGGTGCCGCTATAGCCGGCCGGGGCATAGAGGATGTAGGGCACGTAAGCCTCCACAGAGGCGGCGGGAGTAAGCAGCAGGGCATCGCCCGAGCAGGTGGAACAGCTGTATGCCTCCACTCCCTCGGGCAGCGAGGCGGCAAAGGGGAGCACACAGGTGCCGAAGCGGTTGTCGGCCGAAATGTCGATGGAGAGACTGCACTCGCCAGCCACATTGATGGATGAAGCGGTGGCGTCGGCAAAGGTTGTCTCTACAGCAGCGGGGGTAGAGAAGCGGACATTGCTCAATGTCACCTCGTTCAATCCGGGTTTGGCGAAGGGCGAAGCCTTGACAAAGACATGGAACAACGCGCCACTGGTGGCGGTAAACGGCTTGGACTCGGAAGAGTAGCAGAGCACACGCACAGCACCGTCAGCCTGAGTTTCGAACTTGAATGCATGGGTGTAGGTCTTGGTCACCACACCGGTAAAGGCATTCGTCGTGGAGGTGAAGGGATAGATGTCGTTCCCATCAATGGAATAGGCATCGTTGGCCATGAAGAGCATCGGTTGGCCGTCAGTGCTGACAATCTCCACACCATCGGGCAAATAGATGTCCATCTGGTAGGCAGTGTAGGCAGTAGTGCCTTCGAGACTGACGGTGAAGTACCCTTGTGTACCTCCGGGGGCAAGGGTTACTGCACTGACCGCAACTTGGTCGGCAAAAGTCAGTTTGGCCACGCACAGCATGAATAGCAGCGTCAGTAGTCTTGTTCTATGCATACGCATTCATCTTTTTTGCGCCTATAGACTTCCCCGGATTCAGCTGTTAGTAATTTAGTAAATGAATATAAAAAAAGACGTGGGAATCTGTACTCTCCGCTTATCCCAAGTCTTCAGGCTTCTCGCATTGCCCCCACCTCAAGGATAAGCAACGCAGTTAGCCCACGCCGTGACATATCATACAGACCTCCGTGACTATCCACCGAAAGGACATCACGTGAGGGTACAATACACCCAACGCGGACGTTCCGGCTGCCGTATCTTTTGAGGTGTTGTCAAATTTTGCGAGAATTTGAAGACTCAAAGATAACGTTTCGTAAACGTCCTTTTACCACAATGTTATTTTTGACCCGCACGCCCTCGTGGGCTAACAGTCGGGGCAAAGGTACAAAAATAAATGAAGAACGAAGAGTGAAGAGTGAAGAATTTTAAGGAATATGTTGAAGAACATGTTTTTGGGAGCTATAGCTATTGGCGATGGCTATGGAGTATGGAAGTTAAGGGGTACGGTATGGAAGTGTAGCGATGGATTATGGAGGTGTACAGAAAATAGCCCTTTTTCACGCAGCAGGCTGTGTTGGCCGATACAGCCTGCTGGAAAGAGCAACGCAGCCAGCTATGTCGGTCAACATAGCTGGCTGCGTTAAAAAGGGCTATTTCGTTTTATTTTCGTCGCAAATTGCCTTCCAGTTCTTCCACTTCGCTTCTGAAGGCTTTGTCCACTTCCAATTGGGCACCAACAATCTTGCAGGCATGAAGAACTGTGGCATGGTCGCGCTTACCGATGAGCTTGCCTATCTTGGCAGAAGAGGCCTCGGTGTGCTTCTTTGCCAGATACATGGCTACCTGACGCACTTGTACAATCTCGCGCTTGCGGGCTTTGCTATATACGGCGGCAGTATCTACTCCGTAATGCTCGCAAACCTTTTCCAAAACATCGGTGACATCGAGTGGTTTCTTCTCTACCATACGGACGGCTTTGCGTACGACGCGCTCGGCCATTTCGATGTCCACATTCCTATTATATACGGTAGAGTGAGCCATCAGGGAGATAACGACACCTTCCAGATCGCGCACACTTTCGTCCACATTCTCGGCAATATAGTCAATGACCTTTTCGGGGAACTTAAGGCCGTCGCGACGTATTTTGTCGCGCAAGATGGACTTACGCAATTCCACATTGGGGCGCTCCATTTCGGCAATCAATCCCCACTTGAAGCGGGTGAGCAGGCGGTCTTCCATGCCTTGCAACATCACGGGCGAACGGTCAGAGGTGAGAATCAGTTGCTTGCCGGTCTGATGCAAATGGTTGAAGATATGGAAGAAGGTGTTCTGGGTCTTTGTCAAAGCCGCAAACTCCTGAATATCGTCAATAATCAACACGTCGATGGACTGGTAGAAATTGATGAAGTCATTGACGGTGTTCTCGCGAACGGAGTTGGTGTATTGCACCTGAAAGAGGTGTGCCGACACATAGAGCACACGCTTGCCGGGATAGAGTTCCTTAATGCGTGTACCGATGGCATTCACCAAATGAGTCTTTCCCACTCCTGACGGACCATAAACAAAGAGTGGATTGAAAGAGGTCTTTGCCGGACTCTGTGCAACAGCCTCGCCCGCCGTGCGTGACAACTTATTGCTAAGCCCTTCGATAAAATTTTCGAAATTGTATTTAGGATTCAAACGTGGATCCAAGTCTTGAGCGGCAGGCATGGGCATGGCAGAAGGTGCCTTGTTCCCATCGCGAGGAATAGGTTGCTGCTTGACAGCGGTTGAGGAGCGGTCGCTCTCCCACTCCTGCGTCTTCTTGTTCTCCTTGTCGGTGAGCACACAGTACATCAATCGTGTGCCCTCCCCAAAGTGATGGTAAATCACCTTGCGGAGCAAGTCGAGATAATGTTCCTCCAGATATTCGCACACGAAGGGACTGGGCACCCCCAAAGTGAGGGTGTTTCCATCGAACTTCACAGGACGAATGGCCCGAAAGAAGGTGTTGAATGTGGACTCCTGAATATTGTCTGCAATTACTTTCAGACAGCGTTCCCAGAGCACCACATGATTATTGTCCGTCATATATTGCTTTGTTATGGCTTTAACTGATTTGTTAGCTTTTCACGGTGCAAAGTTGCGAATCTTATTTGAAATAAAAAAATCATTTTTTCTTTGGTTTTTCTTGCCCAATAATAAGGCTTTAGGATTCAGCGGGTTAAAGAACGAGTTTTTTTCACTCTTATTTAGAAACACTGACTTTTTACAATCCCCTATTTCTCAACGAATTGAAAATTAAAACTGCCAAAAAAAGAAAAAAGAGACAAAGACGAAGCCCCAACAATAAGAGGCCTTAATTCAGTGGTATTTCAAGCGTTTCAAATAAAAGAAGCAACAAGAAATATTATTTAGATAAAATCTAATGAGGGTTTTTCTTCGTTCTTCTATATTTATGCAGAAGCTATAAAAAAGAACGATAGAGAAGAACAATGGACGGCCTTTTCTTCCAAGACCGTCCATTGCTGTTATTCTCAGTTATCCTTCCGCCCGAAGATGGAGAAGTGGACATAACGTTTAGGATGCGCCTGAAGGTCCTCCAAGAGGGAAGCGGCATTGCCCGTCGTACGGGTCAGATTATCGTATAACGTTTTGTCGTTCAACAGCATGCCTACGGTTCCATTCGGATTCTGCAACTGTTCGGTGAACTGCTTCACTCCGTCCAGCGTCGCATTCACCTTGGCTACGGTGGCCGCGTAGTCGATGTCCTTCAGATTATTGCTGATGGTGGCGAAGTTGGCCGTTACGGTATTCAGATTTCCCGTAATGGCGGGCAGGTCGTTTTGCAACAAAGAGTTCAACTCACGTGTCGTCACCTGCAAATTGGCCGTAATCTGTTCGGTATGGTGGAGGGTGTTGCTCAAAGCCTGGTCGGCCAACAGCGTATTGATGGAGCCAAGGATGGAATCCAGTTTAGGAAGCATGACTTCGAGTTTAGGAACCAAGCCGGCCGCCGCCCCCATCATGCCGGCATTCACCGTTCCTTGTATCGTGTCGCCCACGGCATGAAATCCATTGGCTTCGGCAGGAAGAACCAGGTTCATCTTTACCGTGCCCAACATTTCGGTTTCCAATTCTGCCACGGTGCCATCCGGCAATTTCATATCATCGTTCAGGTCTATCTCCACGACAATCTTTCCCAGACGTTCGTAGTCATAGTGAATGTCGCGCACAATGCCCACTCCGAAGCCGTTGGCGTAAACCGGGCTTGAATTTACCAGACCGGCAATGTTGTCAAATGCCACGTAATAGCCTGTCCCACTCTTGAGCATGTTAATTCCCTTCAGGAAATTGATACCATATACCAACAGAACGATGGCCACGATGCCGGCGACTCCTATCTTTGCTTCTTTTGTCCAAAGTTTCATTGCTTTTCCTATACCTTATTATATTATATTATTATACTATTTATTGTTTCTGTTCTTGAACTCACGGATGGCCTCCTGCACATTCATCTTCTTCCCGTCGCGGAAGGCCACGACAAAGGCTCCCTTGAAGGTCTTCTCCATCCGGCGTTTGAGGTGGAGAATCTCGTTGTAGTCTTCCGACTCGCCGGTGGTATATTTGTACAATCCGTTTTCCTTATAATAACCCGCTTTCACTCCCTTTAGTTTGCTGCTCCCGGCCGGAAGTTCGGCTGAAGTGCTCAGAAGTTGCACTTTGAAGAGTGGGCGACTGCTCTGTTTTCCCTTGGCCGGAGCAGCCTTTGGAGAGGTTTGAGGCTTAGCCGTCGGCTGTTCCTGCTTCACCTCAGGGCTGTTTCCACTTGAAGCCTTGGCTGAGGCAGAATCACCTCCCGTATGGCTTTTCTTGTAATCCACAAAGGCGTTGTAGATACTCCGGCTAAGTGCGGCCACCCCCTTCTTACTGCTCAGATAAGTCTCCTCATCCGGGGTGGAAATGTAGCCAAGCTCCACCAGCACACTGGGCATGGAAGTGGCTCTGAGGACCAGAAAGCCGGCCTGATGCACCCCTTTATCCACCCGTCGGGCATAGGACTTGAACTGTCCCTGAATGCGCTTGGCCAGCGACACGCTCTGCTCCATATACTTGTCCTGCATGAATTCAAACATGATGTAGCTCTCCGACGAGTTGGGATTGAACCCTGCATAGCGCTCCTGGTAGTTGTCCTCGACAAGGATAACGGAGTTCTCGCGTTTGGCCACCTCCAAGTTGTCGTCGGCACGGGCCATACCCAACGTGTACGTCTCCGTCCCCCGGGCAATACGTCCCTTAGGCAAGGCATTGGTGTGTATGGAGATGAAGAGGTCGGCCTTGGCATCATTGGCAATCTTGGCACGTCGGTCGAGTGAAACGAACACATCGGTACTGCGGGTGTAGATAACGCGCGTGTCGCTGCAATTCTCTTTTATCAGTTCACCCAAAGCCAGCGCCACATTCAGGTTAATGGTTTTCTCCTTAGCCTTCTTACCCACGGCCCCAGGGTCTTTTCCTCCGTGTCCGGCATCAATCACGACAACAAAGTCCTTACCCGCGGCCATGCTGCACACGGGCACCACCAACCAAAGGCACATCCACAAGAGGTGTCGAACTATTGCGTTTGTATGCATACTCAAAAGAAATACGATGCAAAAATACAACTTTCTGACAGAAAACTGAAACAAAGCACAAGGTTTTCGGCCATTACAGACAAAAGAAACGACGTTTTGACCCTTTATTTCCACAAAAAGGAGTTTTATTTGTAACTTTGCGGCCTCAATTCTATGAACAGATAAAAAGAAAACCATGCTACAATTTCTCAAGAACTGGACAATGCCCGTCGCCATGTTTGTGGGAGCCGCCGTCTATCTTCTCTTCGCCCACATCCCCTTGTTGGCTCCGGCCAAGCCTTTGGTGCACTCCACGGTTTCCGTCCTTACCCCCACGTTGATATTTGCCATGCTGTTCCTCACCTTCTGCAAAGTATCGGTGCGCGAGCTACGTCCCCGACGTTGGCACCTATGGCTCATCCTTTTCCAATTGTCCGCTTGCCTGTTGATGGCCGCCCTGTTGTTCAGCACATCCGCCGCCTCGCACCGCATCATCCTTCAAGCCGCCATGGTGTGCCTCATCTGCCCGACGGCCACGGCAGCCGCCGTCATTACGGGCAAGTTAGGAGGAAACGCTTCAAGCCTCACAACCTACACCATCCTTTCCAACTTGACAACAGCCATTGTAGTCCCCATCCTGTTCCCCCTTGTCGAGCCACACGAAGGGCTGACTTTCTGGCCGGCTTGCTGGGTCATCCTTGGCAAGGTGTTCCCCTTGCTCATCTGTCCGTTCATAGCCGCCATGCTGGTGCGCGCATTCCTGCCCAAGTTGAAGGAACGTCTTTCATCCTGGCACGATTTGGCTTTCTATCTGTGGAGCATCGCACTGGCCATAGTCGTGGGACAAACCATCCGCTCCATCGCACATAGCGAGGCCGATTGGGAAACTTTGCTGGCTATCGGAGGCACCGGACTTGCCACGTGTATCATCCAATTCTCATTAGGAAAATGGATTGGCGGACACTATGACGACCGCATCAGTGGCGGACAAGCCCTCGGACAAAAGAACACCGTGTTTGCCATTTGGATGGCTTACACCTACCTGACCCCCCTATCCTCCTTAGGCCCAGGCTCATACGTGCTTTGGCAGAACCTTTTCAACAGCTGGCAACTATGGAGAAAACGCCGCAAGGACAACAAACAACAAATAGTATGACTAAGTTAAAAACAAGTCAACGAT
>CAZDAN010000106.1:0-7218 GCA_964503565.1 uncultured Bacteroides sp. | reverse complement strand
TGCCACCAATACTGCTTGATGTTGTTCTTCAACTCTACACCCATCTGGCCGTAATCATACACGGCGCCTAATCCGTCGTAAATATCACTTGACGGAAATACAAAACCGTACTCCTTGCAATGTGAGACGATTTTTTTGAATACATCTTCTTGTGCCATTGTTTTATCTGTTTTTATACGTTATTTTAATTACTTTCTCGATGTTTTTTGGGTACTCTCTACCAAATTTGCTGCAAAGTAAGCGATTTTTTTGCAAATAATTCGTACTTTTGCAAGCATACTAATACAGTTTAACTATTTTAGGGACAAAAAATCATTAACCTGGCACTATATGAGTGAAGAAATCATAGAAAAAGACAATATCGACGATGACTTGTCGATGGAGGGTAATGCGGAAGGGCATTCGGAGTACAAACCTGCCAATGTGAAGGACGAGGGAGTGAAGTACCAGCTGACGGGAATGTATCAGAATTGGTTCCTCGACTATGCTTCGTATGTTATCCTCGAGCGTGCCGTGCCCCACATCAACGACGGTTTCAAGCCTGTGCAACGCCGCATATTGCACTCGATGAAGGAGAAGCACGACGGACGCTACAACAAGGTGGCCAATCTCGTGGGACATACCATGCAGTATCACCCTCATGGTGATGCATCCATCGGTGACGCCCTTGTGCAATTGGGGCAGAAGGAATTATTGGTGGATTGCCAGGGTAACTGGGGTAATATCCTTACGGGCGATGGAGCAGCAGCGCCGCGTTACATCGAGGCACGTCTGTCGAAGTTTGCATTGGATGTGGTGTTCAATTCCAAAACGACGGAATGGAAACTCTCCTACGATGGACGCAACAAAGAGCCTATCACCCTGCCGGTGAAGTTCCCTTTGTTATTGGCACAGGGTGTTGAAGGCATTGCTGTAGGTCTTTCATCCAAGATTCTTCCTCACAACTTCAATGAACTGTGCGATGCGGCCATTGCCTATCTCCACAATGAACCCTTCCAACTCTATCCTGACTTCCTGACGGGTGGCTCCATCGACGTGGCCAAGTACAACGATGGTGAGCGTGGAGGCGTGGTGAAGGTGCGTGCTAAAATCAGTAAGCTTGACAACAAGACACTTGTCATCACAGAGATACCCTACGGAAAGACCACAACCACCCTCATCGAATCCATCCTGAAGGCGGCCGAGAAGGGAAAGATTAAAATCCGCAAGGTGGACGACAACACTTCGGCACAGGTGGAGATACAGGTACACCTGGCACCCGGCGTATCCAGTGACAAGACGTTGGATGCCCTCTATGCCTTCACCGATTGCGAGGTAAGCATCTCGCCCAATTGTTGTGTAATTGACGACAACAAACCTCATTTTCTTACTGTGAGCGATGTGCTCCGCAAGTCTGTCGATAACACCATGGCTCTCATTCGCAAGGAGTTGGAGATCCGCAAAGGAGAATTGCAGGATTTGCTTCACTTTGCCTCGTTGGAGAAAATATTCATCGAGGAGCGCATCTATAAGGATAAGCAGTTCGAGCAGGCTTCTAACATGGATGCGGCGTGTGAACACATCGATAACCGCCTGACCCCCTTCTATCCGCAATTCATACGCGAAGTTACCAAGGATGACATCCTGCGCCTGATGGAGATAAAGATGGCACGCATTCTGCGCTTCAACAAGGACAAGGCTGACGAAGCTATCGCCCGCATGAATGGCGAGATTGAGGAGATTGACCGCAAACTGGCCAACATGGTGGAAGTGACAAGCGATTGGTACCGCTTGTTAAAGGAGAAGTACGGCAAGGAGCATCCGCGCCTCACCGAACTCCGTAATTTCGACACCATCGAAGCTGCCAAGGTGGCCGAGGCCAACGAGAAACTCTATATCAACCGCGAAGAGGGATTCATCGGCACTTCGCTCAAAAAGGACGAGTTTGTCGATAACTGTTCAGACATTGATGATGTCATCCTCTTCTACAAGGACGGTAAGTATAAGATTGTGCGCGTAAGCGAAAAGATGTTTGTCGGCAAGAACGTGCTGCACGTGGGTATCTTCAAGAAGAACGACAAGCGTACGGTCTATAACGTGGTCTATCGCGATGGCAAGGAGGGCTTCCACTACATCAAACGCTTCGCCGTCACCGCCATGACCCGTGACCGTGAATACGACCTTACACAAGGTACACCCGGCTCCAAATTGGTCTATTTTAGTGCCAATCCCAATGGGGAGGCCGAAATCATCAAGGTGACGCTGAAACCCAATGCACGGGTGAAGAAAATCATGTTCGAAAAGGACTTCAGCGACATCCACATCAAGGGACGTCAGTCGATGGGTAACATCCTCACCAAGTTCGACGTGCACCGCATCGGCCTGAAGCAGCGCGGAGGCTCCACGCTGGGTGGCCGACAGGTATGGTTCGACTGGGATGTGCAACGCCTCAACTACGACGGACGTGGCCAGCATCTGGGTGAGTTCCACAGCGAGGATATGATTCTTGTCATATTGGAAGGCGGAGACTACTACCTGACAAACTTTGACGTGAACAACCACTACGAGACGAACATCAAATTGATTGAGAAGTACGACCCCTCGAAGGTGTGGACTGTTGCACTCTACGATGCCGACAACAACGGTTACCCCTACCTGAAACGTTTCATGCTTGATGCCACCACCAAGCATCAGAACTACCTGGGCGAAAACCGCGAGAACCGCGAACTGCTCATCTCCACCCAATACTATCCCCGCCTGCAAGTGATGTTTGGTGGAGGCGACAGCTTCCGCGAGCCGCTCGTCATCGATGCCGAGGAGTTCATCGCCGTCAAGGGCTACAAAGCCAAGGGCAAGCGCATCACCACCTTCGAAGTGGCCGAGATTCAAGAACTGGAACCTGCCCGCTTCCCCACGGAGGAGGAGTTGGCCAAGCCCGAGGAACCGGTGGAAGAGCCTGTGAACGAAGACCCCGATGCAGGCAAAAGTGCGGGCGACATCCTCGACGAACTCACGGGGCAGATGAAACTCTTTGAATGATGAAAAGAATACTCCTCTCCCTGTTGCTCGTCGGACTGACAAACCTGCTTTCTGCCCAGACTGGCCGAGAGCGCCCCATCACCCGCTCCACCATGTATGGGGCGGGCGTGATAAACCTCTATGATACCTATCTCTCCCCCTTGGAGTATAGGGGAGAGCAGATGCGTGTGCTTCGCGAGAGTGTGCGCCCGATGCCGTGGTGCGATGGACGTGTGTCACGTCAGACCCTCTTTCAAGGCCATCTGGCCATGGCCGACAATCCCGCCGAAACGGCCAGCGAACTGGCTGGCATGGTCAATTGGAACTATGCCCTTTACTACAACTTCTCCCTGCTCGATGGACGATTGACCTTGGGTGCAGGCCCTATGTGGCAGTTGCATGGCGGATTCCTCTACAACACTCGCAATGGCAACAATCCCGCCCAAGCCAAGTTCTATACCAACGTGGCCGCATCGGGTATTGCACAGTACGACATCCCTTGTAAACGCCTTCCCATTCGTCTCCGCTATCAGTTGGATGTCCCCCTTCTTGGAGTCATGTTTTCACCCCAGTTCGGGCAGTCCTACTACGAAATCTTCTCTCTTGGCCACACCGATGGTATTCTCCACTTCACCTCCCTCCACAACCAACCCTCCCTGCGCCATTGGCTGACGGCTGACATGAAGTTTCACAAGTTCACCCTCCGCCTCGGCTACATGGCCGATATGCAGCAATCCCGCGTCGGCGGCCTTCGCACCCACGACTACAGCCACTCCTTCATGGTGGGGTTGGTCAAGACTCTCCTGCCCGTCAGGTGATGATGTGATACGTTGTACGTTGATTGGTTTACGTTGACCGTCCTATTGTTCAAAGTTTGGGAGGGAGAATTCCCATCCTCAACATCATTTTCACACTTTTGGGTGACACGGGCGTATTTATAAAAACTGTACCTTTGCACCGTCGAATCAATTTATAGCAATTATGATGGAAGAAAGGTACAGCCACAACCGCATTTACCTCAGCGAGGAAGAGCAGGAAAGAATCAAGGGAGTACGCATCCTGCTGGGTGGCGCAGGCATTGGCAGCATCATTGCTGAATGTGCTCTCCGTTTCGGGTTTGAGAGCATCACCATTGTTGATGGCGACAGAGTGGAGCTAAGCAATCTCAATCGCCAGAACTACACCAAGGCCGACCTGAAGAAGTATAAGGCCGAACGGTTGGCCAAACGACTGTTGGGCATCAATCCGCAGGCCGACATCCGTTTCCACAACACCTTCATCACCCATGACAATGTACGTGAACTGATTGAAGGACATCACATCGCCATCAATGCACTCGACTTCAAGAGTGACATCCCTTTCGTGTTCGACCAAATCTGTCAGGAGCAGAAAATTCCCGTCCTCCATCCCTACAACTTCGGGTGGGCAGGTTTCCTCACCATTGTCAAACCAAGCGGCTATCCCTTGACGGAACTGAATGCCAACTACAAGAATTTTGAATATGAGATGGCACAATACGTCTCCCGCTTCGGCCATTTCTGGAATATGCCCAACCGTTGGTTGGACGATGTGTTGGTAACCTATAAAAAGAGCGGTCTTTCCGCACCTCCTCCCCAGCTTGCCATTGGGTCGTGGATAGCAGCGGGATTCTGTGTCAATGCCATGTTCAACATCATCACAGGGCGCGATGTGAAGTACTTCCCCAAGTTCTACTTCTCCTCCATCATGAACGAGGACGAGAGATACAATGGAAATGTGAAATAGTTCGTAACCGTGTATATCCTTACAGCAACTTATAATTTGTTGCATACGACAATGCTTCTGCAATGCTCCTTACCTCCAGTTTGGCAAACAGGCGCTTCTTGTACGTCTTGATGGTATCGACCGAGCGGCACAATTGTGTGGCAATCTCCTCCATCGTATAGCCTTGCGAGGAGAGGCGCAGGATGTCCCTTTCTGTTTCCGACAAGGTCACCGCTTCACACTTTTCCCAACGATGCGTCACCAAAGAATAAGCATAGCACCAGTTCTCGTCCGCCTTCTTCAGCACCACGTTGCCTGGCTTGCTCTTGGTTGAAGGAGACATGGTACACAAGGCCAGCCAGATGCGTCCGTCGCGTGTCATCATCAGTGGTGTCAGCGTGTGGTTTATCAGTCGTTTCTTTCGACCGTTCATCAGATGAAAATCATACGAGATGGTATATTCCACCCGCTCTTCAGGTGGGATGGTGTTGGCTTTTTTGAATCCTTCGCGATTAATCTCCAGCAGCATCTTTTGCTCCTCCTCCGGCACATGCTTCAGATAAAGGTCATAGCCGAACTCGCGCACTTTTTCTGCCGGCTCACCGCACAACATCTCCACATTGTCCGAAACGTAGAGGAAATCTTTGCGAAAATAATCGATGATATAGACACACTGATACGTGTTGCGGGCAAACGCCTTGGCGGCATTCACCAACAGTTCGATACGCTCATACTCTTCATCGGTCACATTATAGACTGAGTTGGCGGGAATAAAGAAGTCCTCTTTACTGGTCGTCATGATAACCCTGTTTTTTGATGCTGCAAATATACGGAAAAGTTCAGAAAACCTGCCTTTAAAACAGAATTGTTTCTATTTCAAGGGAACGTTTTGCGCTTTTTTACGTCATATTGATGGTGTAAAGAGGTGAGAAAGTGTAAAAAGACTGTCCACTTTTGTGTGATTTTTATTCCTCTGAAAGCTCTTTCACCCAAAAGTGGACAGCGAAATAAAATGCTTCTACATACATTTGCAGCAGAAAGACTGAATTACAAATTTAAAAAACAAGACGCAATGATGAAGAAAATTATCTTGAACCTGACAATGCTGTTCGTCCTCGCCCTCTCCATCCATGCAAACGGGTGGTACACAGTCACAGACACCCTGTACCATCAGCAGGACAGTGCACTCTATCACGCCACACGGACTTTGGACTCCGTGACCGTAGTGGCAGATCACATTACTCACTATGCTGACCGCGATGTGGTGCGCATCACGCGGGCCATGCGCAAGGGAGCACGGAATACGGCACAGATGCTGGGCAACATTCCCGGTATCGACTGTAACTACTCCAACAATGAACTGACCTACTACGGCTCGAAGAACATTCTCATTCTGGTGGACAGCATCGAGAAATCGGCTGACTACATCAAGGAGTTGCACCACCTGCGCTATAACAAGGTGGATGTGGTGCCTAACCCCACAGGAAAATACGCCAATTATGACGTACTGATAAATCTGCATACCAAACCCAACTATGAAGGGTATGAGGGGAATGCTTTTGAGCAGGTTTCCGTCCTGCCCACAGATGGGAATGGGGAGGACAAGCATCTGACTGGGAACTACACTTCTGCCTCTTTTACCTACACCAAGAACAAGTGGAATTTTGTGGGACGGTATAACTTCAAGTACCAGCAGAGCGAACGCAACAACATCACGGAGGCGGTCAGCAACAACCTTGTGAACAAACTGCAACAGACCATGCTGACACCCCACGGTTCTAAGAAATTCTACCGCATACACAATGCCTATGCAGCCGTGGACTACCAGATAAACAAGAACCATTCGGTCTCTGCCTCATACAACTATTCCACCGATGCCACAGACAACTACACCCACAGTACCATAGGCCGCTGGTGGATGGAGAGTAGCAGGCGCGACACCACCACAACCAACTTAATCAGTAGGGTGAATAGTACCCGCCACACCCTGGGTCTCTATTACCGTGGACGTAGCGGAGCATGGAACTACACTTACGATTTCAACTACGTCAACGATGGCTGGACATCAGACAAGGACTACACCCAAAGCACGGGCTACACCTCGCACTATCCGCACCGGAGTCACATGGACTACGTGTGGACAAAGAGCGAGGTCAACCGACGCTTCTTCGACAACAAGTTCTACGTCAGTGCAGGGTATAACTTCACATGGAAGGACTATGAGCAGGAAGACCGGCCGACAGGAGACCTGCTGAGCGAGAATACTTACCTGCGCAATGAGTTCTGGACGTGGCTCTCATACCGCATCAAAGACGGCACAGACCTTAATTTCAGCGCATCAGCCGAACATGTGAGCACAGAAAGCCGCAGCTATAAAGACGACAACATGGTGTACAAACTGAGCGGCATGTTTTACCACCGATGGAACAATTGGCTGTGGATGCGCTTCAACTATTGGTGCAATATCACCCATCCGCA
>CAZDAN010000105.1:2495-7222 GCA_964503565.1 uncultured Bacteroides sp. | reverse complement strand
TGGTGAGCGAACTGGTGCGCCTGATGCATGGCTTCGGCCAGCCGGCGTGGCAAGGCACTCCGCGCGAAATCACAGGATTGAAGGTGGGCGTGGCAGGCTTGGGCAAGTCGGGCGGCATGATTGCCGATGCCATGAGGTTCTTCGGTGCCGACATTGCCTTCTTTGCCCGTAGCGAGAAGGCCGAGGCCACGAAGAAGGGGTACCGCTTCATGCCATTGGGCGAACTGGTGGAGTGGAGCGATGTCATCTTCTGTTGCTTGAACAAGAACACCGTGTTGCTTCACGGCGAGGAGTTCCGCCGCATGGGCAGCCACAAGGTGCTGTTCAACACGGGCCTCTCGCCTGCATGGGACGAAGCCCCCTTCGTGCAATGGCTCTCCGACGAGCAGAACATCTGCTATTGCGACACGATGGGGGCACTTGGCGGAGCACACCTGGCAGACCATCCGCGCGTGCGCTGCATGAACGTCTCCACAGGGCGCACCATCCAAGCCTTCGACCGATTGAGCGAAAAGGTGTTGACAAACATACGGAACTATTTGGACAGATAGGAGAAAAAGTGTACTTTTGCAGCATTTTTACAAGAAAACAACAACACGATAGATAATATGATACAATCAATGACCGGCTACGGAAAAGCCGTGGCCACATACGGCGACAAGAAGATATTTGCCGAAATCCGTTCGCTCAACAGCAAGGCACTGGACCTGAGCACACGCATCGCCCCCCTCTACCGCGAAAAGGAGATGGAGGTGCGCGCCATCATCAGCAAGGCATTGGAGCGCGGCAAGGTGGACTTCAACCTATGGATTGAGAAGGATGCCACCGAAGCGGCCACGCCCATCAACGGAGCGCTGGTGGCCAACTACTACGCACAAATCAAGGGCATAGCCGAGCAATACGGCATTCCCCAACCCGAAGAGTGGTTCACCACCCTGCTGCGCATGCCCGATGTGATGACCCGCGTGGAGGTGCAGGAGCTGGCGGACGAAGAGTGGGCCGTGGCACGCACCGTTGTGGAGGAGGCCGTGGCCCAATTGGTCGATTTCCGCAAGCAGGAGGGCGAGGCACTGGCACGCAAGTTCAACGAGAAACTGGACAACATTGCCGCCCTGATGAAAGCCATCGAACCCTACGAGGCAGACCGCGTGCAGAAGATACGCGAACGCATCATCGACAGCCTGGAGAAACTGCCCGTGGAGTACGACAAGAACCGCTTGGAGCAGGAGCTTATCTACTACATCGAGAAACTGGACATCAATGAGGAAAAGCAACGCCTGACGAACCACCTCGCCTACTTCCGCCAAACGATGAACGAAGGAGAAGGACAAGGAAAGAAGCTGGGATTCATCGCCCAAGAGATGGGACGCGAAATCAACACCACAGGAAGCAAGAGCAATCAGGCCGAAATGCAGAACATCGTGGTGAAGATGAAGGACGAGCTGGAGCAAATCAAGGAACAGGTGTTGAATGTGATGTAAGAGAAAAGCCCCCTCCGACTCCCCCAAGGGGGAGAAAGCAAAGGCGAACACTTCCAAGAGTCAATAAATAAGAAGATATATGAGCAAACTGATTATCTTTTCCGCCCCCTCAGGGTCGGGCAAATCCACCATCATCAACTATCTGCTCGGTCAGGGGTTGGGCATGGCCTTCTCCATATCGGCCACCAGCCGTCCGCCACGCGGAGAGGAGAAACACGGAGTGGAATACTTCTTCCTCACCCCCGAAGAGTTCAAGGAGCGCATTGCCAACGATGAATTCCTTGAGTACGAAGAGGTGTACGAGAACCGTTTCTACGGCACACTGAAGTCGCAAGTGGAGAACCAGCTGAATGCCGGACAGAATGTGGTGTTCGACGTAGATGTGGTGGGCGGATGCAACATCAAACGATTCTATGGCGACCGCGCCCTGTCGGTATTCATCCAACCTCCCTCCATCGAAGAGTTGCGCCGCCGATTGGAAGGCCGCGGTACCGATGCACCCGAGGTGATAGAAAGCCGTATCGCCAAGGCCGAGTACGAACTGGGGTTCGCACCCAAGTTCGACGTGGTGATTGTCAACGACAATCTGGAGACGGCTAAAGCGGAAGCATTGAGAGTCATACGAGAGTTCCTTTCATAATTCATCACATGAATATCGGCATCTTCGGCGGTTCGTTCAACCCCATACACATCGGACATTTGGCACTGGCCAACTACCTCTGCGAATACGGCGAGGTGGACGAGGTGTGGTTCCTCGTCTCGCCCCACAACCCGTTGAAGGAGCGCGGCGACTTGTGGCCCGATGACCTGCGCCTGCGATTGGTGGAGCTGGCCATTGAGGGGTACGACAGGTTCAAGGCATCAGACTTCGAGTTCCACCTGCCCCGCCCAAGCTACATGGTGAACACCCTGCGTGCCCTTCACGAAAGATACTCCGAACACACCTTCACCCTCATCATCGGAAGCGATAATTGGGAGGTTTTCCCCCGCTGGCACAAGCACGAGGAACTGTTAGTCGAGAACCGTTTGATAATCTATCCTCGCCCCGCCTACCCTATTGACAAAGATACACTCCCCCCCAACGTCCGTTTGGTAGATACACCCTTGTTGGAAATCAGTTCGACCTTCATCCGACAAGCACTGAGCGAAGGGAAAGACGTGCGATACTTCCTTCCAATGAAGGTGTGGGAATATATAAAGAAACAGGAACTATGAAGAAAGCTATCATCATTGGTGCCACCTCAGGCATCGGACGCGAAGTGGCCCGCCTGCTGGCTCAGGACGGTTGGCAAATAGGCATTGCCGGCCGCAGGGAAGAGTTGTTGCAGGCGTTGCAAGCCGAGTTTCCCGACGGACAAGTGAAAACAACTGTGCTGGATGTCACCGACACCGACGCCCCCACCCGATTGCAAGCATTGATTGACGAGTTGGGCGGCATGAACCTCTATTTCCACAGTAGCGGCATCGGCTTCCAAAATGCCACCCTCGACCCCGACATCGAGATACGCACCGCCCGCACCAACGGCGAAGGCTTCGTGCGCATGACCACCTTCGTCTTCAACTACTTCAAAGCCCATGCCACCAAGGAAGCGCCTGGTCACATGGCCGTCATCAGCTCCATCGCCGGCACAAAGGGCATCGGCGTAGCCCCCGCCTATTCGGCAACCAAAAGGTTTCAGAACACCTACATCCAAGCCCTCGTCCAGCTGGCCCACATGCAACACCTGCCCATCCACTTCACCGACATCCGCCCAGGCTTCGTTGCCACCGACCTGTTGCGCGACGGCAACTATCCCATGCTGATGAAGGCCGACACTGTGGCACGCGACATTGTGCAATCCCTCAAGCACTGCCGCCGCATCCGCATCATCGACTGGCGCTACCGCCTGCTCGTCTTCTTCTGGCGCCTCATCCCCCGCCCCATCTGGGAGCGAATGAGAGTGACAAACGGATAACAGACTTCATCCCCCTAATATAATCTAACGCTTATGAAAATCATACATACGGCCGACTTACATTTAGGGCAAATCATTTATCAGAACTACGACCGAGTAGATGAACATGAACACTTTTTCAGCCAATTGGAAAAGTGGTGCAAAGATGAACAACCAGATGCACTGGTAGTAAGCGGAGACATCTTTGACATACAACAACCCTCGGCCATAACCAGAAAAGCATTCACTGACTACTTCGTCAATCTGCATAAAGTCTGCCCAACCATGCACATCATCATCACAGCCGGAAACCATGATTCAGCATCCAGAATTGAGGCAGACAAAGCCGTATGGAAGTTTGCCAATGCCCACCTTATAGGACTCTCCCCTTCGTTGGATTTGTCGGATTCTGAAAATGGTTGGCAAGACAATTACATTGTCAGACTGGAGCAGGGATATGTCGTAGCCATCCCCTTCATGACGGGTGAACGGCAAGAATTACTCCAATCCATATTGGATTATGTCGCAGCAGAGAATACCGACGAAAAGCCTGTCGTCATGATGGGACATCAAGCAATAACAGGTATGGATCCATCCGGACACAACCTTGAAATAGGCAGAATAAGGACATTTGACCCAAGCACCATGGGGAGCGGATATGACTATTTGGCCCTTGGGCACATACACAAACCACAGACCATTGGCCATCAAGAGGACAACAAGAAGGAATGTGTAACCTACCCTTCGGGTGTGGCAAGGTATTCTGGCAGTGCACTGCATGTAAGCTGCGACGAACAATATCCCCACACCGTCAGCCTGATAGACATAGACAAACACGGCGGGAATGTGACCATTCGCCAAATGAAGATTGATGAATTACGCCATTTTTACACGTTGCCACTCAACGGAACGTCCTTCACGAATGAAAAAGATGCATTAGATGGGGTGAAAGAATTCTGCCAGACCCATGGTAAAGGATACATCAGGCTACAAATAGACCACAATACCGCATTGAGTTCCAATTTCAGTCAGATGGTATATGACATACTTGCACCTTACAACGACGAGGTCCGATATAACACCAAAATAGTCTGGACCGGCATTTCCGAAAACGAATTGCAGGAAGAGCAGAAACCAGTATTTGAAATTGCCGAATTGCAACAGATGACCAATCCTATTGATTTCATCGAGAAGACAAAGAATGAATATCCCGACTTGGACATGGAAGAAGTACGGGCAGCCTTTGAAGAGGTCAAGAAAGAAATCAGGCGAATCTCTGAATAAGATGCAGATAATAAGTGGAGAGTGAAGA
>CAZDAN010000105.1:0-2395 GCA_964503565.1 uncultured Bacteroides sp. | reverse complement strand
AGTGAAGAGAATTTTGAACGATTAAAGCAAATGCCTTTATATGAAAATTAAAGAACTACACCTCAGGAACATTGCCTCCATTGAGTCCGCTGATATAAATTTCGAGAACGGACTGAACGACCAAAGTACTGGTAAACCCGCCAGCATATTTTTGATTTCAGGTGATACGGGAACAGGAAAGTCTGTCATACTCGACGGTATTTCCATGGCTCTGTACAAGAAGACTCCGCGCCTTACGGCCGTTGCCAACAAAAAGAACAACACATTCACGGACAAAGAAGGTACAATAATAAGCATCAACAGCATCGAACAATACACCCGATTAGGTATCTCTGAAAAAGACGACAGTTACAGCGAGGTGGTCTTCGAAGGCAATGACGGGAAAACATATCATGCCCGTCTCACATTAGGTTTCAAAAGGACAAAGAATAAAGACAAGGACGGGAACCGCTTGCTGAAATACAGTTCACCTGAGTGGACTGTAAAGGTGGGTACAGATGACTGGCAAAAGGTGGAATCAACAACCGGGCAACCGATTCTTGGTGCCATAGGACTTACTTTTGAGCAATTCGGCCGCATGGCCATGTTAGCTCAAGGACAATTTGCCTCCTTTCTTACAGGCGACAAGAATGAGCGGGAATCCATACTGGAACAACTTACCAACACCGAGCATTTTACCCAATACGGCAATGCTATCAACAGCTTATTCAAACAGGCAAAGGAGGTACAGAATGTAGCCCAAGCAACCTTCAATGCGGAAAAAGAGCACACTTTACCGAAAGAAGAAATTGAAAAGCTCAAGCAGCAATATGAAGAATTAGAAAGAGAAGAGAAAGAGCTGAAAAGCCGTATCGAAACCAACGAGTCAGAACTGAATGCAGTAGAGTTGATAGAAAGAAGTAACATCCAAAAAGCTGAATCACTCGGACAATTACAGAAATATGAACACATAAAAGCGGGGGATGAATACACCCGCAAAGTACAGTTCATCAAAGATTGGGAACAGACAACCACCGAACGTCAGCGCCACTCGGACATGCTCAAGGCCCAAAAAGAACTCCAAAATACCCGAGCCGAAGAAGAACAACTAAAAGAAAAACTCCGTCAACTTATCTCCGACCTCAAATGGCGTCAGAAAGAGCTTCACGAACAACAAAGGAACCTTACCGTTCAAAAGGAATGGCTCACCCGGCATACAACATGTGACAATCTCTACACTCATTATCGCGAGGCCGTACTTTTACTCGAGCAATACAAAGGCAAGTCACAAGAACTTGACACTGCTCGGAAGACTCTGATTGACGAATCAACAAAGACCAATACACTTACCGGGAGAGTCGAATCAGCCAAGGCTGAAGCGGCCCAAGCACAAACAATCGTTGACAACAAACAACGTGAAATAGATGCTATCAACACCCGTTGCAATGCACTCCAACCTGCAATAGTAAACAACCGGCTCAACGAGCTGAGCAAAGAGACAAGTGCTCTTCATTTACTTAATGAACGAATCTCGTCACACCACGACAAATTAAACAAAGCAGAAAAAGATAAAACTGACATCCTACAGAAAGAAGCGGAACTTGTCCGATACAACGCTTCTATGGAAACAGCCATGCAACTCTTTACTTCGGCACGAGAAAAATCCGAAGAAGCCAATGCCCGACTGACCACAATGAGTTCAAGTTTGGAAGAGACCCTGACCAACCTGCGCGAACGACTCTTCAAAGAACATGAAGAATATTGTCCTCTCTGTGGTCAGAAACTCGAGAAGATTCATGCAGAAGAAGAATTTCGCATGATACTTTCCCCCATAAAGCAAGAGCAACAAGCGGCAGAGATGGCATATAAAGATGCCGAAAAGCACTATGACAAAGCTAAAACAGAATACAACACCTTTGTTGGTATTCTCGCCGGCAAAAAGCAACACCTCGAAGAACTTTATACAGAAATCAAAGATGACGAAAGAAACATTAGGAATACAGCCAAGCAACTCCAAATAGAGATTGCAAATGCATTTGTCCCCACCGAGGCCATTGCTATTGTCCAGGTTGCTTTAGAAAAAAAGGACAAAGAAGAAAAGGAACTAAAAGAACGTCAACAAGAATGCCTTACTTTACAAAAGAAGATAGATGTCCTTTATCAGGAAATGAAGCCATTGGACATAGCTCTAAGAAAAACAATGCAGGAAAAGACAAATGCAGAAAACGCACTCACTAAAAATCAAGAAATCATAGCCCGATACAAAGAGCTTTGTCATTTGAACTCACAGATACTGTCTGACCTTACAAACTCATTGGCAAACCAGTTGGGGGACACCTATCCCAATTGGATGGATAATATAGACAAAACCATCCATACACTTGCCAATGACGCTACAGAGTATCTACATAACATG
>CAZDAN010000104.1:0-7275 GCA_964503565.1 uncultured Bacteroides sp. | reverse complement strand
GAAGAGGGTGGGCACCAGGTCCTCGGTGCGTTGGTAGGCGATGCTGCTCATGTAGGCAATCACCCCCTGATGGTTCTTCCGCGTGATGCGGTTGAGCCGCTCGATGGGCACGCGCTGTAGGGGGATGAGTCTCCCCTTCAGGGCGGCAAACAGTTCGCGCGACAGTTCGCTCTGGATGTCGCGCTTCACCAGTATCTTGTCAATCTCCTTTCCGGCCTCGATGGCCTCAATCACGGCGCGGACGCCGAATATCATTTCGTTTTGGTCCATATCAGTCAGTTCTTTAACAATTCTCTTGCATTCTCTATGGCCGCGTCGGTCAGTGTTTCGCCGCTGAGCATGTGGGCAATCTCGGTGACGCGCTCTGCTTCGCTGAGGCGGACGAGGTGCGAGGTGGTGCCCGTGTCGGTGTCCTCCTTATAGACGCGGTAGTGGGCGGTGCCCCGGGCGGCAATCTGTGGCAGGTGGGTGATGCTGATGACCTGACGGTCGGCCTGCCCCATCTCCTGCATGATGAGGGCCATGCGCTCGGCTATCTTGCCCGACACGCCGGTGTCAATCTCGTCGAAAATGATGGTGGGCAGCTTCACGGCGCCGGCTATCAGTGCCTTCAGCGAGAGCATGACGCGGGCAATCTCGCCCCCCGATGCCACGTGGGCAATGTCCTGCAACTGGCCGTTCTTGTTGGCCGAGAAGAGGAAGGTGAGGCTGTCCACGCCCGTGGTGTCCGGCTCGCGGCGGGGGCTGAAGCCGATGCGGAACTGCACGTTGGGCATCCCCAGCGGGATGAGGTGCTCGGTCAGTTGTTGCTCAATGCGCTTAGCCGCCTTTTTGCGCAGGGCGGTCAGCGTTTCGGCCTGCTTCATCAGTTGGTCGTAGGTGGCTTGCCGTTGCTTCTTCAGGTCGGCAATGCGGTCGTCGTAGGAGGTGATGGCATCGAGGCGCGTGCGGAGCTCTTCGGTCAAAGCCAGCAGCTCGGCATCCGTCTGCACATGGTGTTTCTGCTCGAGGGTGTAGAGCTGGTTGAGGCGGTCGTTCACCTGCTCCATACGAGTGGGGTTGAACTCCACTTGGTCGAGCGCCGACTCCACCTCGTCGCAGATGTCTTTTAGTTCGATGTGGCAACTCCCGATGCGCTCCTGCAACTCGTCGGCCATGGGGAAGACACGGGCAATGTCGCGCAGGTGGCGCTGCACCTCCTTCAAGGCATTGAGAACGCCCTCCCCATCGTCGGGACGCAGGCATTGGCCGGCGGCATAGAGGCCGCTCTTTATCTCCTCGGCATGGTTCAGCTGGTCGGCCTCGGCCTCCAGCTCCTCCTGTTCACCCGCTTGGATGTTCAGCGCATCCAGTTGCTCCAGTTGGAAGGTGAGGTAATCCTCGTCGGCGCGGCTCTTCTCGGCCTCCTCGATGAGGGCGTTCAGCTCTGCCGTGAGCGATTTCCACTGGTTGAACGTCTCCTTATAGGCCGACAGTTCGCGGGCATCGTTGGCCATGATGTCCACCACGCTCAGTTGGAAACCCTCTTTCCCGAGCAGGAGGTTCTGGTGCTGGCTGTGCACGTCGATGAGCTGTTCGCCCAGCTCCTTCATTTGGCTGAGCGAGGCAGGCACGTCGTTGATGAACGAGCGGCTTTTGCCCGAGGCAGACAGTTCGCGGCGCAGGATGCACTCGCCGCCGTCGTACTCCAGGTCGTTTGCTTCGAAATACTCCATCATGCCATAGGCCGAGAGGTCGAAGTGCGCTTCGATGACACACTTGGCCGCCCCGGCTTTGATGCTCTTCGAGTCGGCGCGTTGGCCGAGCAGGAGGCCTATGGCTCCGAGGATGATGGATTTTCCCGCACCCGTCTCGCCGGTGATGACGGAGAAGCCGCTTTCGAAATCGATGTCGAGGCGGTCGATGAGTGCGTAGTTCTGTATGTGGAGGGAGGTTAGCAATTTCTTAAATTATGAATGGTGAATTATGAATTATGATTGGTCACTCGTAGCTCGTAACTCGTAGCTAATAACTCGTAACTATTTACTATTCTTTATCTTGTTCCAACTGGTCGATTGCGAGGGATTGATGTCGCTCATCATTTCTGAAATCTCTTCCTTTTCCTTTTGGGAGCCTTTGGAATAGACGTTCACCAGCTCGTCCTTCTTGATGTCTGTCCAGATGACGGGCAGGGCCGAGAGGGGCTTGTTCTCTTTTGCCTCTTTCAGTTGGGCCAGTGCGGCGGTGATGTTGGTGCGTCCGCGTTCGGCGTTGGTGGCCATTTCGTCCAGTCCCTTGCGATAGTAGTCGTACATCAGTTGGCGCAAGGGAGCCATGCCGCCGTCCATGTAATCGTTGATGATGGCGTGGCGGTTGCGGTCGCTGTCGAAGGCTTTCCATCCCGTGGCGTTCAGCATCTCGGCGTTGTTCACAATGTTTCTCACGCGGTTCAACACATCGGTTCCTCCCTGCGGAGCCATGGTGTCCATGTCCAAGCCGATGATGAGCAGGGCATAGTAGGCCATCACGGCGGTGAGGTTGTTGTCGATGATGTCCTCCTTGAACTCCAGTTGGTCGAACTCCTTGTAGTTGAAGGCGAACTCCGTGTCCTTGAAGTTGAACACCGTGGTGTTGTACGACGAGTTGAACACCGGGCGGTTGCTCTGCACCATGATGTCGCACACAAAGTTTCCGTCGTCGCTATACTGGTTCACCGTGATGTTGAACGAGCAGCCGATGCGCTCCTGTTGGCTGTATTGCTGGTTTGTCCACTTGTGGGTGTTCAGGAACTCGGTCAGTGCCGTCTCCAAGGTTTTGAACACCTCCTTGCTGGTGCCCTGAATCTTCTGGCTGTTGATGACAACCTTTGCTTCCAGCTCTTGGGCGTGGAGGTGGAGGGGCATCATCAATGCCGATGCGGCGATGAAGGCAAGTGTACGGAGGTGTCGGATGAGTCTTTTCATTCGCTTTCTTTATCTGTTGAGTTTCTTTTCCAGTTCGTCGATGATGTCGGTGGCCACTTCGCTCTTCGGCTTCAGGGGAAATTCCTTCACTCCGCTCTTCGCTACGATGGCAATCTTGTTCGTGTCGTGGCGGAAGCCGGCCCCTTTGTCGTTGAGCGAGTTCAGCACGATGAAGTCGAAGTTCTTCCGTTCGAGCTTGCCCTGTGCGTGAACCAGTTCGTCGGTGGTTTCGAGTGCAAAGCCGATGAGCAGCTGTCCATCGCGCTTCGTCTTGCCCAGTGAGGCGGCAATGTCCTGCGTGGGCTTCAGGCGAAGGACGAGGTCGTCTCCCTCGCGCTTGATTTTCTGTTCGGCTTTCACCTCGGGTGTGAAGTCGGCCACGGCGGCGCAGAGGATGCCGGCATCGCAGGTGGGGAAGTGTTCGGCGGCGGCGTTGTACATCTCCTCGGCCGACTCCACGTCGATGCGGCGGATGGCCGGATGGTTGCACGCCATCTCCACGGGGCCGCTGACGAGTGTCACCTCCGCACCGCGGCGGGCACACTCTTCGGCCAGGGCGTATCCCATCTTGCCCGACGAGTAGTTACCTATGAAACGTACGGGGTCAATCTTTTCGTATGTGGGGCCGGCGGTGATTAACACTTTTTTCCCGTCCAACGGAGAAAAACTCTTTTCCTCGTCGGCAAAGAAATCACGGAGGGCAACGACGATGTTTTCCGGCTCCTCCATGCGGCCTTTCCCCACGAGGTGGCTGGCAAGGAAACCTTCGCCCGGCTCGATGATGTGGTTGCCATAGGAACGGAGGATGTCGAGATTCTTTTGGGTGGAGGGGTGGGCGTACATGTCGAGGTCCATAGCCGGTGCTACAAAGACGGGCGCCTTCATCGACAGGTAGGTGGTGATGAGCATGTTGTCGGCCACGCCGTGCGCCATCTTGCCGATGGTCGAGGCGGTGGCGGGGGCGATAATCATGGCATCGGCCCAGAGGCCGAGTGCCACGTGGCTGTGCCAAGTGCCGTCGCGTTGGGCAAAGAAGTCGCTGATGACCGGTTTGCTCGTCAGAGCCGACAGGGTGATGGGGGTAATGAACTCCTTGCCCGCCGGAGTGATGACCACCTGCACTTCGGCGCCCTCCTTGACGAGACCGCGTATCAGAGTGCAAGCCTTGTAGGCAGCAATGCTTCCCGTAATTCCGAGTACGAATTTCTTTCCTTTCAGTGACATGGTTTCATTTATTTCATTCCTAATTTGATTCGCGTGAGCATCTGCTTGGTGTTCAGCGTGAAGTCTCCTTGAAGCATCCAGTTGTAGTAGCCGGGGTCTTTGCGGAGCACCTCTTCCACGGCTTTACCTTTGTACTTGCCGAAGTTGAAGACGGCGACATTCTGCTCGTCGTACACCATGCGTCCGGCAAAATCCACGTTGCGCGTGAAGTTGGAGTAGTCGGCCAGAAAGGCCATGTCGTTCTCCAGTGCCTCGGGATAGCGGTCGAGCTGCGCCTTCAGCACCTCGTAGGTGGCGCGTGTGTCGGCTTCGGCCGTGTGGGCGTCCTCCAGGTTCTTGTCGCAATAGAACTTGTAGGCGGCCGACAGGGTGCGTTGCTCCAACTTGTGGTAGATGACCTGCACGTCGATGAACTTCCGTCGGCTCATGTCGATGTCCACTCCGGCGCGGAGGAACTCTTCGGCCAACAGGGGGACGTCGAAGCGGTTGCTGTTGAAGCCCGCCAGGTCGCATCCCTCGATGTCGCGGGCAATCTGCTTGGCCACCTCCTTGAAGGTGGGGCAGTCGGCCACGTCTTCGTCGTAGATTCCGTGTACGGCCGACGATTGCTCCGGGATATGCATTTCGGGATTGATGCGCATTGTCTTCGACTCTTCGTTGCCGTTGGGATGGACCTTCAGGTAACAGATTTCCACGATGCGGTCAGTGTTTATGTTCACGCCCGTCGTCTCCAGGTCGAAGAAGACGAGCGGATTCTTCAGATTCAGTTTCATTGATACATATTTTATTCAGGCACGGATTACGCGGATTACACGGATTTCTCTTTTCTCCTTATCCGTGTTTTCCGTGTAAACCGTGCCTTACAGTTTTATTCCGATTCGGTATCAGTCGTTCAGCATCATCGGCATGAGCAGCATCAGCAGGTCTTCGTTCTCCTCCTGTTCGGCGGGTACGAGTACACCGGCGCGTGAGGGGTCGGCCAGCTCGATGATGACATCTTGCCCTGATAGGTTGTTCAGGATGTCGATAAGGAACGTTGCCTTGAAGCCGATGCTCATGGGCGAGCCGGCGTAGCTGCAGTTGATGCTCTCTTCGGCTGAGGTGGAGAAGTCGATATCCTGTCCGGAGAGTATCAGCTGGTTCTCCTGCAGGCGGAGCTTGATGAGGCTGCTTGCCTGAGACGAGAAGACCGACACACGCTTCAGTGCGCTCAGCAGGATGGCGCGGTCGATGGTCACCTTATGCGGATTGTTTTGTGGGATTACCGAGTTGTAATTGGGGTAACGTCCCTCAATCAGGCGGCACACCATGCGGTAGCTGGGCAGGGTAAAGGTGGCGTTGCGGTCGTCGAAGTCGATGTTGACGTTTCCCTGTTCTTTGCCAAGGATGTTCTTCAGCAGGGTGGCCGGTTTCTTGGGCAGGATGAAGGCGGCCTTTTCGTTGCCTTTGGTGGTGAAGTTCTTGTTGCGCACCAGTTTGTGCCCGTCCGAAGCCACCATGGTGAGGTCGTCGGTGGTGATGTCGAAGTAGATGCCGTTCATCACGGGGCGAAGCTCGTCGTCGGCCGTGGCAAAGAGGGCGCGGTTGATTCCGTTCAGCATGGTGCCGGCCTCCATCTCTACGTGTACGGCCGTTTCGCCCAATGTGACGGGCAGGGGATATTCGTCTGCATTCTGTGCCACTACGCTATAGCGTCCGTTCATGTACTGGACGAGGATTTCCAGTGTGTCGGGATTGAAGTCGAACGTCAGGGGCTGCTCGGGGATTTCCTTCAATGCGTCAAGGATGGTCTTGGCATTGATGGCAAAGCGGCAGTTGCCGTCGCTTTCGTTCACCTCCAGTGTGGTGCCCATGGTGGTTTCGTTATCTGATGCCGTCAGCGACAACACTCCGTCGTTGAACTCAAAAAGGAAACAGTCCAGGATGGGCAGTGTATTCTTCGAGTTGATAACTCGGCTGATAGCCTGCAAATGGCTGAAAAGCGCAGTGCTTGATACTACAAGTTTCATGTGGATTTAATGCTTAATATTTATTTTGTTCTTTATTCCTATTTATAATGTGACAAAGGTACGAAAACTTTATGTATTTGCGGCAAAAAGGTTGGAAAAAATTAGTTTTATATGAAATAAAGTAGTACTTTCGCGACAAAATTAAATGTACAGACATGGAATTAAGTGGAAAAATAATCGCTGTACTCCCCGCGAGAGAGGGAGTTTCGAGAAATGGTAATCCTTGGAAGACTCAGGAATACGTGTTGGAGACACACGACCAGTATCCCCGTAAAATGTGTTTTAACCTGTTCGGCGCTGACAAGATTGAGCAATTCAACATCCAGTTGGGCGAAGAGCTTACCGTGTCGTTCGACATCGATTGCCGCCAGTGGCAGGACCGTTGGTTCAACGACATCCGTGCCTGGAAGGTCGAGCGCGTAGGTGCACAGGCCTCTGCTCCACAGCCCGTGGGCGATGGTGCCGTTCCCTTCCCGCCTGCTTCGGCTGCTCCCGTGGCTTCTGCTCCGGTGGATTTCACCGCCGGCGACGAGAAGGACGACCTGCCTTTCTGAGTGAAGAGTGAAAGGTGAAGAGAGAAGAGTGGAAAGTTGAAAATTAAAAGTTAAAAATTAAGAGTGGGGAGAGAAGAGGGATGAATTAAAGGACGAAAGTCGATAAAAGAGAAGAGTGAAGAATCCTGATGTAATGGAACAGTCGGATTCTTCACTCTTCTTTTTTTTGCTCTGTATGTTTTTTTTTATGAGTTCATGCTCATCAGGAACTCTTCGTTGTCGCGTGTCTGTTCGAGACGGCCCTTGACGAAATCCATGGCTTCGATGGGGTTCATGTCGGACAAGAACTTGCGGAGAATCCACATGCGGTCGAGTGTCTGCTTGTCGTGCAACAGGTCGTCGCGACGTGTGCTGGATGCCACGATGTTGACGGCTGGGAAGATGCGCTTGTTCGACAGGTTGCGGTCGAGCTGCAGTTCCATGTTACCCGTTCCCTTGAACTCTTCGAAGATTACTTCGTCCATCTTCGAGCCGGTGTCGATGAGGGCGGTGGCGATGATGGTGAGCGAGCCGCCGTCCTCGATGTTACGTGCCGCACCAAAGAAG
>CAZDAN010000103.1:0-7376 GCA_964503565.1 uncultured Bacteroides sp. | reverse complement strand
TTTTATTGTTAATAATTTGTTTATTGTTTCTGTTTCTCCGCTTTACTCGTCCCCCTATCGAACCCCTCTACCACTCGCCATTCTTTTTCGGGCGGTGGTTCCTGCCCACCGTCGCACAGGGCACTGTGCTCCCCTCGCTGCGACACGGATTGACATCTGGTCAATCCTCCAAAGGGTCTTGCTACGCCCCCTATGAACAGGGGAGGAGCTTCAGTCAGTCTGAACTTTCATGCAAGCCATCACGCAAGCACTATGCAAGCAGGACTATTTGATTCCTCCTCTGTTTATAGAGGAGGGGGGACCGCTTGCGGGGGAAGAGTTCAGGTTCAACTCTGAAATTGGAATAAACGGAACCGTCCCACTACGGAGCGTGGTGCTCTGTGGTGGGACGGAAATAAGGTGATGAGATGAATCTTTACGCTTGAAAACCTTGTCTGAGGTTTTGAGGGGCGCGACGGGTATCCCAGATATCTGAAACACGAACTTCATCTGTCTGCTCGTCGAAGTAATAGACAAGTTTATAGTGCGCGTGAAAAACCACGCTGCGATAGCTTGTCCCGAAACCTTCAAGCAATGGTTCATGCTTACCGCTAAAGGGGAACAGTTCTAACAAATCTTGGACTCTAAGGATTTGGCTATATAGTTTTCTGACAGAATATTCGCCAAATTCCTTATACCCGTATTCCAAAATCTTTTCCTTGGCCAACGTGGCCTTATCAGACCAAACTATCTTAGCCATGGGAACTTTGTGAGCATCCTTTGGTGCACTTCTTCTCGTGTATAAACTCTACCTGCCTTGAAGTCCTCTTCTGACTGGCGTACCCGCTCACGCAATTCCTCCACAGTATATGGCGGAAGGTCACAAGGGGCATTCAGCGAGCGGACGTATTCGTCCTCGTAGTCATCGTCGTCAGGAAGGTTGAGCTGTACTTCCAAAAGGGCGCGGCGCACTTCTTCGTAATTCTGGGCGTTGCCAATGCCTTGCACCAGATTCTGCACAAGCATCATCTTGCAGGCATCGAATGTCATTGCTGAGGTTTTCATACTCTTATCTTTGTTATTCACCGTTAAGATGTTGCAAAGATAGTGCAAGCCGAGCGGAATACAAAATAAATCCTTCTTTATTTTTATTCCCGAGGCGCAGCCTATCTTCGCGAAGCAAAGATAATCCTTATTTCCGTTTTTCCCAATATGTCAAAGAACGTTTTTTTGTTTTTTCTTTATTTTCTTCCTATATCCTCAAGTCCGTATTGACATCCTGCCACTCGTCCACTTCGGGGGAGAGGCCTCCGCCCTCCTGCTTGGGGGGTGGAGCGATGACAATCTCCCGGTCGATGATAATCCATCGGTTTTCCGTCACCTCGGGGGTGTCGAACATGGGGGTGATGTTTATCGTCTCGGTCTGTGTACGGCCGTCGGTCGTGACGAAGTCGAACGTGACCGTATAATTTGTTTCCGCCTCGGGCAGTTTGCCAAAGGTGTTGAAGGTGGCATAGATGACGGCCGCCTCTCCGGCTCCTGCCTCACTGCCGCTACGCTTCTCCTGTCCTTCGCGACCGGAGGCATTCATCTCGAAGAATATCTGCACCGGCGGTTCGGGCTGCATCGTGCGGTTGTGCAGGGTGGTGCTGGCCGCCAGTCCTGTCAGCAACGAGGCCGCCGTGGAGATGTATTCGATACCCTTGATGCGCACCTGTATGTAGTAACTGTCCACGCAGGTCGATGCCGTGAAGTAGTCGCCCGCCTCGGTGCGCAGCGTGTCCAGCCGGTTGGTGGGGGCAATGTGTATTCTGTCCTGGGTCAGCAGGAAGAGGTGGTCCGGCTCGTAAACGATGGGCCCCACCATCTCTTCGGCGCGCACGCTGGGCAGGTAGGCATAGTAGTGCGAAGCAATCTCGTTGGTGTATGCCTCGGCCAGCCGGTAGGTGTGCTCTTCGCGGATGAGGGTGCTCTCCGTACCGAAGTTATAGAGCATCAGGTGGTAGTCGCCCGCATCGGCGGTGATGTACCCCTCCAGGTAGTAGCCCCGTTCGTCCTCGCCGCTCTGTTGCAGGTATCGCTCGGCCACCACCCGTCCGTTAGCGGGTTCGCACAGCGCCACGCGCACCACCGACGGACGTCGGTGCACGGGCTTCAGGCGGCTCTCGTCGTAGAAGCCGTACGTCACGTTCCGTATCTGTTCATCTATATATACGCGCACGTAGTGCACATTGCTCGGCTCCACCAGTTCGCGGTGCTCGCAAGCGGCAAATACGGAAACAAGCAAGAGGCACAGGATGCAGAGTGCTTCACTCTTCACTCTTCTCTCTTCACTCTTCACTCTTCTCATCTCCTCCCTCCTTTCTCTATTACGCCCTTGCGGGTGAGGGTGAAGGGGATGACCAGCGACACCTCGGCGCGGGTGGGACCGATGTAGTGCCACGTTCCGTTGTCCTCGGGGTCGCGGATGAGCTGGCTGTAGTCGTCGGTGGGGGTATAACCGCGATAGGGGATGTTGGCATAGCCGGCCGAGAGGCTGAACTCCAGGTTTGCCCAACGACCCACAGGCATGGCATAGCCCACACTGAGGCCGGCACTCCAGAACTCGCCCTGATAACAGATGTCGCGCTTCCACTCGAAGTCCCACTTGCCACCCATGCCATAGAGGCCGACAAACCAGCCGGTAAGGCAGTCGCGCTCCTTGCGCCGGGGGGTGGCAGCATGATACTCGGGACGGAACCACCAGCGCACCTCGCCACCCAGGGAGAGGAAGCGGTTGCAGTACTTATTGTCGTTCTGTCCCCACGTCCACCAGGGGAACTGATGCTGATACTGTGCCGAGAACCGGTGCCCCTTGACGGTGAAGGGCACCTCTACGGAGAAGTTGGCCCACAAGAGCAGGTCGTAGAGCAGGTTGCTCTTCACGGCCAAGATGGTGCGGCTCTCCTCATAGGGCATGTCCACGGGCGTGGGCGACGGGCCGGTGGCCGATGCCGTATCGAATGCCGGCGTCTGCTGCTTCGACAGCCGAATCACTGGTGCCCACACGGAAATCCATGTGGCATAGCGCAGGCGGGGCATGATGTTGCGGATGATATAGTGCCACGAGCGGCCGCGGTCGAGCCGCTTCAGGGCCGTCTTCTTCTCGGCGTCGGGCAGGCTGGTACTGTCCAGTATGGCCAACACCCGGTCGCGGTCGGCCTCGTGATAGTTCAGGAAGACCTCCTCGCGCAAGCCTTGCCAGTTTTCGGCTTCGGGGCGCAGGCGGATGACCGAGTCGGGCAGTTCGCGCCACGACGGCACCAAGGAGAGCAGATACTGCTTGGCAGTGATTCCGCGCTCGTGGGAAAGTTTCTGATTGAAGCGGAAAGGACCTTCGGGCGAAGCATAGGAGTAGATGACAATGCTGTCGATGCGGGGCGATTCGGCCAGACACTCGCGGATGACCTGCAAATTGTGGGGATTGGACATGTAGTCGGGATAGAGCCGCGTCTTGTTCACGGGATAATAGATGCGGAACTGACGCACTTCGGAGGTATCGGTACGGGCAAGCACGCGGTTGTCTTGAGCAGCGGCAATCGCCGTACCACCAAGCCAACAAATGGCAAAGACAGTTATGACCATCCAAACTTTCATACCATCCCTTCTCTAATCTTACCGTTAATCTTAAGTTAAATTTTCTTCTCTCCCAAACTTCGCACCATCAAAATTTGTGCTGCAGCGTGCAAATATAATCATTTTCTTTCCTACTGTGCAAATAAGAGGCCTTTTTACCCCCCCCGTTTTAAGAATATTTAACAGTGTGGCGTCATTTATTCCTTTCATTCACCCCCGAATCCGATTCCGAAGGGCCTCGCTCCTGCCCCGACAGAAAGAAAACAGAAGACGGCAGACAAAAGTCGGAACGCCCCGAAAAGAAGTCGGAAGGAAGCGCCTTACTTCTTTATTCCACGACGTGGAATAAACATTTCACGTCGTGGAATATTCGTTTCGCGACGTGGAACATTCGTTTCACGACGTGAAATAATGAAGTGATAGGGTAAAAAAGGGGGTTAGAAAGGGAAAGATTTGTTTTTTGCGCCCATATATCAACCTCTTCTTTCCTTATTATATTTAATGTTGCGGGGATGGCACTCGATGATTTCCTCGCGCAGGCGATGGGTTTCGACGTGGCTGTAGATTTCGGTGGTGGCAATGCTCTCGTGGCCCAGCATGGCCTGGATGACGCGCAGATTGGCTCCTCCCTCGAGCAGATGGGTGGCAAAGGAGTGGCGGAAGGTGTGGGGACTGACCGTCTTGGTGATGCCGGCGGCCTCGGTCTGCACCTTGACGATGTGGAACACCATGATGCGGGAGAGCTTGGTGCCGCGGCGGAAGCTGAGGAAGACGAAATCCTCGTGGCCGCGCTTGGGAGTGATATTGGCACGTTGCTCGAAGTAGCACTGCAATTCGTGGACGGCCCGGGGGGAGATGGGCACCAGGCGCTGTTTGCTGCCCTTTCCTTCGACACGGATGAACCCTTCGGGCAGATAGAGGTCGCGCAAAGAGAGGTTACAGAGTTCGCTCACACGCAGGCCGCAGCTGTAGAGCACTTCAAGGATGGCGCGGTCGCGCTGCCCCTCGGCCTTGCTGAGGTCGATGGAGGCGATGATGGCATCAATCTCCTGCACCGTGAGGACATCGGGCAGATGTTTCCCTATACGCGGATTTTCCATCAGTTCGGTAGGGTCGGCAGCGATATAATCCTCCATCAGAAGAAAGCGGTAGAACGAACGGATGCCCGACAGGATACGGGCCTGAGAACGAGGATGGATGTGCACATCGTGGAGTCCGGCAAAGAAGTGGTGAAGGTCGGCCGGAGTGACGTCGAGCAAATCCTTTTTTTCCTCCTCGAGATACTTCTGGAGTTTGTTCAAATCCTTGCGATAGGCATCCAATGTGTGGGCTGAAAAGGATTTCTCCAGCCGCAGATATTGTTCATAACGCTCAATCATCGGATTTTTTTTGTTTGTTTCCATTCTTTTGCCTACCTTTGCGCTGCAAAGATAGTGAATAAAGACCAAACAAAGGAAAAAAGAATGAAAATACAAATCATCAACGGCCCCAACCTGAACCTGTTGGGCAAACGCGAACCGGGCGTGTATGGTGCCACGTCGTTCGAAGAGTACCTGAAGGAGTTGCGCGCCCTGTACCCCGACCAGCAGATAGACTACTACCAAAGCAATGTGGAGGGGGAAATGATTAACAAGATTCACGAAGTGGGCTTCGACTACGACGGCATTGTCCTGAACGCGGGTGCCTACACCCACACATCGGTGGCCCTGCAGGATGCGATACGGGCCGTGAAGACTCCCGTCATAGAAGTGCACATCTCCAACGTGCACAAGCGCGAGGAGTTCCGACACAAATCAATGATTTCATCGGCCTGCGTGGGTGTCATCTGCGGATTCGGAATGGATTCGTACCGATTGGCCGTGGAGGCATTGAAAGGGAATGGTTGCTGATGGCTGATGGCGATGACGATGGTTTGAAACCTGAAACCTTGAACTTGGAACCTGGAACTTGAAACTTGGAACCTGAAACTTGGAACCTGGAACAATGACTGTTGACGAATACATACTGGAGCACATCGACCCCGAGAGCGACTACCTGAAGGCACTCTACCGGGCCACACACGTGAAGCTGTTGCGCCCCCGCATGGCATCGGGCCATCTGCAAGGGCGGATGCTGAAGATGTTTGTGGAGATGATTCGCCCGCAAAATATCCTGGAGATAGGGACCTACAGCGGCTACTCGGCCCTTTGTCTGGCCGAAGGGCTGGGCGAGGGAGGCATGTTGCATACTTTCGAAATCAACGACGAACAGGAAGATTTCACCCGTCCGTGGTTGGAGGGGTCGCCTTGGGCCGACAAGATTACGTTCCACATCGGCGACGCCCTGGAGCTGGTACCCCGGATGGGAGTGCAGTTTGACCTGGCCTTCGTGGATGGCGACAAGCGGCGCTACACCGACTACTACGAAATGGTGATGAACCACTTGAACCCGGGCGGATACATCATTGCCGACAACACCCTGTGGGACGGCCACGTGTTGGAGACCGACACCCACTATACCGACCGCCAGACATTGGGCATCAAGGCCTTCAACGAACGGGTGGCCAAAGACGAACGGGTGGAGAAAGTGATAATCCCCCTGAGGGACGGACTGACAATCATAAGAAAACTATAAAAGAAAGGAATATATGGAAACAACCAGACAGAACAAAATTGCACGCCTCATCCAAAAGGAGCTGAGCGACATCTTCCTGTTGCAGACGAAATCGATGCCCGGTGTGCTGGTAAGCGTGAGCGTGGTGCGCATCAGCCCCGACATGAGCGTGGCCCGCGCCTACCTGAGCGTGTTCCCCTCGGAACGTAGCGAGGAAATAGTGAACAACATCAACAACAACATGAAATCCATCCGCTTCGAGCTGGGCAACCGCGTGCGCCACCAGCTGCGCATCATCCCCGAACTGAAGTTCTTTGTGGACGACTCGCTGGACTACATCGAAAACATCGACCGCCTGCTGAAGTGATGAACCTTTCGCTGTACATTGCCAGACGATACCTGCTGTCGAAGAAATCGCACAATGCGATAAACATCATCTCGGGGGTGTCGGTATGCGGCGTGGCCTTGGCTACGCTGGCTTTGGTGTGTACCCTGTCGGTGTTCAACGGATTCCAGGAACTGGTGGCGGGACTCTTCACCGCTTTTGACCCCGAACTGAAGATTACGGCCACAGAAAGCAAGACCTTCGACAGCCGGGACTCACTGATTGCCGCCATAAGGGAACTGCCCGAGGTGGAAGTCTCCACCCTGAGCATCGAAGAGAATGCCATGGTTCAGTACAAAGGGCGGCAGGCCGTGGTAACCATCAAAGGAGTGGAGGAGAACTTCAACCAACTGACCGAAATAGACAGCATCCTGTATGGCTACGGGAACTTCGTATTGCACGATGAAATCGTGGATTTCGGCATTCCCGGCATTCAATTGACCTCTACCCTCGGCACAGGGCTGAGGCCCATCGACCCCGTTGAGGTGTACGCCCCCAAACGAGGGCAACAGGTAAACCTGGCCAACCCCACCGGCAGCTTCGAGCAGGCCTATCTGTTCTCGCCCGGAGTAGTGTTTGCCGTGAACCAGGAGAAATACGATGCGACCTACATGCTCACCTCGTTGGACTTTGCCCGTCGCCTGTTCGGCTACGACACTGAAGCCACCTCGCTGGAGCTGAAGCTGAAAAAGGGGACGGACACCGGAGAGATACAGCAAAGGATACAGAAGAAACTGGGGAAGGACTTCCGGGTGCAGAACCGCTATGCAGGCCGACGTGTTCCGCATCATGGAGATAGAGAAAC
>CAZDAN010000102.1:0-7383 GCA_964503565.1 uncultured Bacteroides sp. | reverse complement strand
GCAGTTGCCAGCCCGGCACGGTGGACTGGTTCCTCTGGGCTGCCGAGGAGAAGAACGGTTCTGATGACTCGACTACCGACGAGGGTGGCGACGAGGGCACAGATGACGGTGGCGGAACGGGCAGTAATCCGCTTTGACGCTAAGGTTTTCAGGTTTCAGGTTTCAGGTGCATTGTCATCCCTGACAAAATACTTTTGACCCCCCCAGCGAAGTTTTGATGAGCCTTAACCTGAAACCTGTAACCTGTAACCTGAAAACCTCTATTTCTCCGCGAACTTGCGCGTGTGCTCGGCTATGAGTTCGGCATCGTCGAAGTAGTCGATTCTCATGGCGTGGCGCACGTCGGCCAGTGTCTCGGCAGCCACCTCGCGTGCACGGAGGCTTCCGGTGCGGAGGATTTCGTACACGGCGGGGATGTTCTGCTCGAACTCCTTGCGACGCTGGCGGATGGGTTCGAGTATCTCCTGCAGGATGGTGTTGAGGAACTTCTTCACCTTCACGTCGCCCAATCCGCCACGCTGGTAGTGCTCCTTCAGTGCGTCGAGGTTGGGGTACTCGGGCCAATGCTTCTCGAAGGAGTCGGGCTGGCAGAAGGCGTCGAGGTAGGTGAACACGGTGTTGCCCTCAATCTGGCCGGGGTCTTCCACGCGGATGTGGTTGGGGTCGGTGTACATGCTCATGATTTTCTTGCGCACCTCCTCGGCCGTGTCGGAGAGGTAGATGCAGTTGCCCAGCGACTTGGACATCTTGGCCTTTCCGTCGGTGCCCGGCAGGCGCAGGCAGGCGGCATTTTCGGGGAGCTTCATTTCGGGGATGACGAGGGTTTCGCCATAGACGGTGTTGAACTTGTGGACAATCTCGCGTGCCTGCTCAATCATGGGTGCCTGGTCAACGCCCACGGGCACGGTGGTGGCGCGGAAGGCGGTGATGTCCGATGCCTGGCTGATGGGGTAGGTGAAGAATCCCACGGGCGTGCCTTTCTTGTTCTGATTCTCCTCCTCGTCGCCCTCTGAGAATCCGCGGAGCTGAATCTCCTGCTTCACGGTGGGGTTGCGCTGGAGGCGTTGCACGGTCACCAGGTTCATGTAGTAGAAGGCCAGCTCGCACAACTCGGGCACTTGGCTCTGAATGAAGATGGTCACCTTCTCGGGGTCGAGCCCTGCCGACAGGTAGTCGAGGGCCACCTCGATGATGTTCTGACGTATCTTTTCGGGATTGTCGGCGTTGTCGGTCAGGGCCTGTGCGTCGGCAATCATGATGAATATCTTTTCGTACTCGCCCGAGTTCTGCAACTCCACGCGACGCTTGAGCGAGCCTACGTAGTGTCCCAAGTGGAGGCGTCCTGTCGGACGGTCACCGGTCAATATCACTTTTCCCATTGTTTCTTTCTTTTTCTATTTTATTGTTTTTATTTTTTGCAAATTCGTCGCCAAAGGTACAACAATTCTTTGGATTTTCAGCACATTCTGTCACGATAATCTTCATATCCGTAACTTCTGAGCACCTCCACGGCCCCATCGGTGTGCAAAAGGGCAATGGCGGGGTGGTGGATGCCGTTGAACATGGTGGTCTTCACGGTGGTGTAGTGAATCATGTCCTCGAAGATGACGAGTTCGCCCACCTGCAGGTCGTGGTCGAATTGCCAACTGCCCATGTAGTCGCCACTGAGGCAACTGTTTCCTCCCAAGCGGTAGATGTGCCGGTCGGGTGTGGCGCTCTTCACGGCTTCGGGCGGAAGGCTGACGGCTCCGCGCACCGCGGGTTGGTAGGGCATTTCCAGGCAATCGGGCATGTGGCAGGTGAAGCTCACGTCGAGGATGGCCGTGCGTATGCCGCGGCTCTCCACAATATCGACCACACTGGCCACCAGGGGGCCCGTCTGCCAGGCAAAGGCCGAGCCGGGTTCGAGGATGAGCGAGAGGTTGGGGTATCGCGCGCGCAATCCTTTTAATATGGTTATCAGGTGCCGGGTGTCGTAGTCCTTGCGCGTCATCAGGTGTCCGCCTCCCAAGTTGAGCCACTTCAAATGGGGGAGCCATCGGCCGAACTTCTCCTCGAGGTGCACGAGCGTACGCTCCAGCTGGTGGGAGTCCGACTCGCAATGGCAATGGCAATGAAAGCCCTCGATGCCTCGCGGAAGCCGGTCGGGCAGGAGGTCGGAGGTCACTCCGAAGCGTGTGCCGGGTGCACAGGGGTTGTACAGCTCCACCTCCACCTCGGAGTACTCGGGGTTCACCCTGATGCCGCACGAGACGGGCCATCCCGCCCTCTCCACCACGGGGAGGAAGCGACGGAACTGAGTGAGCGAATTGAACGTCACGTGGCTGCTGCAAGCCATGATGTGGGGAAACTCCTCGTCGGTGTAGGCGGGCGAGTAGGTGTGCGCCTTGCTTCCGAACTCTTCGAAGGCAAGGCGTGCTTCGTTGAGCGAACTGGCCGTCGTGTGGCCTATGTATTCGCGAAAGATGGGGAACGTGCGCCACAGGGCAAAGGCTTTGAAGGCAAGGATTATCTCCACGCCTGCCTCGTCGGCCACATGCTTGATGAGCGCGAGGTTTCTGCGCAAAGGCGCTTCTTCTAACAGATAATATGGGGGTTTCAATGAATTATGAATTATGAATTATGAATTGTTATTTTAAGGGGAGTTAGAGGAGTTAAAGGGAGTTATCGGCTCTTCGAGCCTAAGGAGTTATCGCAGGCTCGAAGCCTGCTAAGCCAAATGTTATTGCTTGTGATTGCAAAACTATCGGCTTCTAACTCCTAACGAGCGCAGCGAGTGATAACTCCCCTTAACTCCTTTAACTCCTTTATTACTTATCCCACCACCTTGAAGCGTGCGAAGCGCAGAAGCAATTGCTTTTCGCCCACGTTGCGGAAGCGGATGGTGGCCTTCATGTTGTCGCCCGTACCTTCCACCCGAAGCACATCACCAATGCCGAAGCGCTCGTGTTCGATGACCTGCCCTGCCTGCAAACCACCATTGAGTGACGATTGGGCGGCAGATGTTGTAGGACGTTGGGATGCCGGTGTAGGAACTACCCGCTTCATCCCCTGCGGAATGGAGGGACGGACGGGTGGGGGAGTCGCCTGTTGGCGGAAGGGTGTGCGCTCCTCGTAGTGGCTGTAAGCCGACGAACGCCCTCCATATCCCGCTCCTCCTCCTCCGAAGCCCGAGTGGCCACGATCGGCCAGCTCATCATCACGGAAAGTGCTTTGCCGGCTGGTAGCCACACGCCCTTCGTAGGGCGATTGGCTCTGATAGTTGTCGCAATCGGGGTTTCGCCACGAGCTGAAGGGCAAGCGTGCGCCACCTCGGGATGAGGGCTCTTCCGCCTCGCGTCGCGAGGGTACTCCCGCATCGGGCATGTTCAAGTAACAGGGGTCGATGTCCTTCAGGAACCGGCTGGGGTTGCTGAACTCCGTCTTGCCATAGCGGAAACGGCTACGGGCAAAGGAGAGGAAACAGTGCTCCTCGGCACGGGTGAGCGCCACGTAGAAGAGGCGACGCTCCTCCTCCATCTGCCGATAGGACTCCTGCGCCATGGGGCTGGGGAAGAGGTTCTCCTCCATGCCCACCACATAGACAACGCGGAACTCCAGTCCCTTGGCCGAGTGGATGGTCATCAGGGTCAGCTTGTCGTCGCTCTCACCGTCGCCCTCCGCCATATCCATTTCGGAGAGCAAGGAAACTTCGCTAAGGAAATCGCCCAACAGGATGTGCTCGTTGCCCTCCTCCTCGCGTGTGGCGCAGAAGTCGTGGATGCTGCTGGCAAACTCCTCGAGGTTCTCCTGCCGGCTCAGTCCCTCGGGCGTGCGGTCCTGCATGATGTCGTTCATGATGCCACTGCGTCGGATGATGTCCTGTCCGAGGTCGTAGGCATTGCGCGTCGTGACTTCGGACATAAACTCCTCAATCAACGTGCGGAAACCTTGCAGCTTCGCGTGCGTACCTTTATTAATGTTGAGCCCGTACTCCAACGGGGCACCCATCGCCTGCCACAGGCTCACACCGGCACGGGTGGCGGCATCGATGATTTTGTTCACCGTAGTGCTTCCGATGCCTCGGGCGGGATAGTTGATGACGCGCTTCAGAGCCTCCTCGTCGTTGGGATTCACGGCCAGGCGGAAGTAGGCGATGATGTCCTTAATCTCCTTTCGCTGGTAGAACGAGATGCCTCCGTAGATGCGACAAGGGATGGAGCGCTTGCGCAAGGCCTCCTCGAAGATACGGCTCTGGGCATTCGTGCGATAGAGGATGGCCTGTTGGCTATAGGGGATGTCCTTCCGACGATGAAGTTCGGTAATCTTGTTGGCCACGATTTCGCCCTCCTCGATGTCGCTATAGGCACAATAGACGCGGATGGCCTCGCCCCGCTCCTTTTCCGAAAACACCTCCTTGCGGATTTGCTCGCGATTCTTGGCAATCAGGCTGTTAGCTGCCTCCACGATGATTTGCGTCGAGCGGTAGTTCTGTTGCAACTTGAAGAGGCGCGCCCCCTTGTATTGCTGGGTGAACTTCAGAATGTTGTCGATGTTCGCACCGCGGAAGGAATAGATGCTCTGCGCATCGTCGCCCACCACACAGACGTGTTGGTGCTCGGCGGTGAGTTGCCACACAATGGCGTGTTGGGCATAGTTCGTGTCCTGATACTCGTCCACCAGCACGTAGCGGAACTGTGCGGCGTACTTCGCCCTCACCTCGGGATGTTGGTCGAAGAGCAACCAGGTATATACCAGCAGGTCGTCGAAGTCCATGGCATCGGCCTGTCGGCAACGCTCCCAATAGCGTCGGTAGATGTCGCTGATGGCGGGCATACGTGCTGCCTCATCCACCTTTCGGATTTGCGGGTCGGAGGCATAAGCCGAGGGAAGCACCAAGCGGTTCTTCGCGTTCGATATGTGGCTCTGCACCGTGCCCGGCTTGTAGGTCTTGTCGTCGAGCTGCATCTCCTTGATGATGCTCTTCAAGAGGCTTTTCGAGTCGCTCGCATCGTAGATGGTGAAGTTGTGGGTGAAGCCGATGCACTCCGCCTCCATGCGCAGGATGCGCGAGAAGATGGAGTGGAACGTACCCATCCACAAGCCTCGCGACCCGTCGCCCACAAAGGAGGCAATGCGCTTCTTCATCTCTGCCGCGGCCTTGTTGGTGAAGGTCAGTGCCAGGATGTTCCACGGCCTGTACCCCTCGTTCAGCAGATGGGCAATCTTATAGGTCAGCACACGGGTTTTCCCCGAGCCGGCTCCCGCAATCACCAGTGCCGGTCCCTCGGTATAGAGCACCGCCGCACGTTGCTCGTCATTCAAGTCGTTCAGATAGTTGGTGGACATATCTTTTTTATTGTTTCTGCTTTTGCGGCGATATTCGGTCAATAAACGCCGCAGATTTTGCGGCAAAAGTGCAAATAAAATGCCGCATTTCCAAGAAAAACAGTAAAAAGTTGCCCCAAATAGGACGTAAAACAATCCACTCTATGCCAAATGTCTCCATTTGAAGGAACAGGAATGAAATGGAAATACGGGAATTATTACTGAATGGTGTAAAGAAATTATGTTCTTCAACACATTTCTGTGAAATTCTTCCCTCTTCGTTCTTCATTCTTCACTAAAAGTTGTATCTTTGCACAAAATCATGTTTATAATGGACAATAAAGTTACATATTGGGTAGAAATGTCGGATTATGATTTGGAGACAGCAGAAGCTATGCTGGCTACGGGTCGTTATCTGTATGTAGCTTTCATGTGTCATCAGACAATAGAGAAAATACTGAAGGCATATTGGACTCTTCATTTGGAAGAAGTGCCTATGAAGATTCATAGTCTTTATCGTCTGGCGGAGAAAACGGGATTAGACAAAGAACTGTCCGAAGAACAGTTGGATTTTATAGACACGTTAGAACCATTGAACATTGAAGCGCGTTATCCTTCGTACAAAGAGCGTTTACTGAAGAGTTTGAATAAAGAATATTGTAATCGTTTGTTACAGCAGACCAAAGAGTTGCAATTATGGATAAAAGCCAAGCTATAGAAATCGCCCGAAAATATAAAGCCTTAGTAGCAGAACGGTTGCCACTGAAGGCTTTGTATCTCTATGGATCCTACAGTAAAGGAGACTATAGAGAAGGAAGTGACATTGATATAGCTGTAATTGTTGACCATTTGAGTGACAACTATTTTGAAGACACCCCTTTACTTTGGAAATTGCGCCGACAAGTAAGCAATCTGATAGAACCCGTTTTGCTTGTGGAGGACATGAACAATCCTTTGTATCGCGACGTTTTCCGTACTGGAATACAAATAGTGGACACAATTTAGAAGTATGTGGGTCATTTAATGATGATTTTACATATTCTACGACAGAAGGACATGTGGTACATACGTATGGTGGCCAGGAAGAAGATGCTTACTATGGAGAATTGGAAGGATATACACCTACCGAGAATGGTACTGTAGAAATCGCAACCAAACGTACAGTTTATGGTGCACATTATATAGCAGAAGGATTGACGGAAGGGACTTTGGTAATCGATGTGGACAAGGATGGTTGGACTTGTTTATATTCAGTAAACCTAACCCCCGAAACTCCTGAATCAGATAAGATTTATTCTTTTGATGATATTAGACAAGCGTGGTTGGGATGCGAAATGTGGAATAATGATGGAACTCCTACGGGAACATATGAAAACTACTATGCAACCAAAACACTCACTATCAGCTGGACAAAAGATGATGGATTAGTGTTGCCTTTAGGTGAATATTCTGTAACCTTCAAACGGAATGTGAAGACCACCATCAGAATCAAAGTAAAAGACCAATCTGATATTACTAACGGCATTATCATTACGCGTGAAGAGGCTGCAATGACTGACGATGAAAACGAATATGTGATAGAAGTCGAAGATGGGACGATAACGGAAGTTCCCGTGACAACAGTCCCATAACATAAAGGACGTATCCGCTTAAACATTTAACTCCGTTCGCGAACCGAACAAACACGGTTGGCGAACGGAGTTAATTATGTTCAAACAAAGCAATAAAGCTCCGTTGTTGTTCTTATTTTCAGAAGAAAGTTTTGCAAAGCCAAATAAAGTATATATCTTTGCAAGGTAAAACGAATGGAGCTATGCGAATTTTTACAGAAAAGAAGCTAAAGGAATACATAGAAAAACATCCTGATGCCAAGGTTGCTATCCAAGAATGGGTCTCTATTGTCAAACATAGCGAATGGAAATGCTTCGCAGACATAAAAAAGACATTCAATAGTGTGGATAGTATAGGAAATCAGCATTATGTATTCAATATCAAAGGAAACAATTACCGATTGGTAGTTGTCATTCAATTTACACCTCAGTTTGTGTACGTCAGATTCATAGGAACACATGCTGA
>CAZDAN010000101.1:0-7396 GCA_964503565.1 uncultured Bacteroides sp. | reverse complement strand
TAAAACGAGCCATTTAATTGATTGAAAATTATTCTAAAACACTTATAAATGAAAAATAAATTCATAAAAAATATTAAGAATACTGGAATTATGAAGCCTGTATAAAAGGGAAAATCGTAATATATGGTGAGCAAAGTGAAAGGCAGAAGTAGCATTCCAAAAATGGAGATAATGAAAAAGTAAGATTCAATCCATAAACTATTTTTTGTCTTATCGAAGAATATCCAGTTGATAAATTTATAGGTATATCTTTTGACGATGACGTAGAGTAGCATCAGTCCACTGTAGCTCCCCAAAAGTACGGATACTGTAGAGGAAGGGAGATTGTTCGCAATCTCTGATGCCTGTATGTCATACCGGTATTTCAGTATAAGCACCGCTACCAACAGGCAGGTCTGCAGGTTCAGCAGAAGCAGGCAGTAGGTGTCAGTGGCAGTCTGCTTGTGGAAAAGGTGTTCTATTGCGTGGTTGGAGAACAGTTTGCGGACAGATTGGAACAAAAGGGCCTTTCCTTGGGAGAGGACGTATGCGGAAATGAAGAAGCAGGCCATCAGGATGGCCGCTACCCATTCGTTGTCACTCAACAGGTCGGGAGTGATTTGTCCCACTATTCCCTTTTCGTTCATATAGCAGCCAGTTTACGCACACTGGTGTCCCACAGTGGGGTGGTATACAACAATTCTACGGCTTCCTCGGGTGTGGAGGCCACCTGCCAGATGGCGGAATGTTGCGGGCGCATGAAACATTCGTCCACGGCACGCGACAGTTGGCTGATGAGTGAATCGAAATAGCCACAGGTGTTCAAGATGATGATAGGGTTCACATACAATCCGAGTTGCTTCCATGTGATGATTTCCAACAGTTCTTCCAAAGTGCCACATCCGCCAGGCAGAGCAATGGTGCCGTCGCCCAAATCGGCCATCATTTGCTTGCGCTCATGCATGGTTTCAGTAATACGCAGTTCACTCAAACTTTCGTGGTGCCACCCCTGCTCCACCATGAAGGAAGGGATGACTCCAGTCACCTTGCCACCTGCCTCGATAGCCGCATCCGATACTGCCGCCATCAACCCAATGCTGCCCGCACCGTTGACAACGCGTATCTCTTTCTCGGCCAATAAGGTTCCTAATCTGCGTGCCGCTTCAAAATAGCGGACATCAATCTGTGTACTTGAGGCGCAGTACACCGTTACTGCCCTGATTGTATTCCTTTTTGTTTCCATATCGTTCCCTCTCCTGTTATCAGGGTTTATTTACTCCCGCCAGTCACCATTAGCTTTGATAAGCTCTATCAATTTCTCCACGGCCTCCTCTTCGGGAATGTTCTTTTCGATGCACTCCTTCTGTTTGTAGAGACTCACCTTGCCACGTCCGGCACCCACGTAGCCATAGTCGGCATCGGCCATTTCGCCGGGGCCGTTGACGATACATCCCATGATACCAATCTTCAATCCCTTCAAGTGGCTGGTGGCTGCTTTCACACGGGCAATGGTCGTCTGCAAGTCAAAGAGCGTGCGTCCACATCCCGGGCACGAGATATATTCCGTCTTGGTAGTACGCAATCGGCCTGCCTGTAAAATGCCAAAGGCCGTGGCTTCGATAACTTCTGAGGGTATCGTGTTATTCTGATTGAGCAGACAGATGCCGTCCACCAGCCCGTCGAACACCAGCGCACCCATGTCGGCGGCACTCTTTACTTGAAAATCCTCCAACTCCGTCTCTCCATAGTGTTGGAAGAAGACGACGGGATTCTCCATCCCCTCGCTCATCAACTGATGCACCAGCGCACGATGCTCGCCCAAGCGGTTGGGATGCATGCTTTGCGAGATGACAACCACCTCAGGATGGCGTTTCAGCACCTCGCTCACCTGATCCAACATCAGGTAAGGGATGAACAAGAACTTCATCCCGGCGGTGCAAGCGTCGATGTCCTGCACCGTGTTCAGGTTGAAGGCCGGCCATGTGCCATCCTCACCCGTCCATACGTCGGCATCCACAATGTACTCTGTCGGTTGGCGATGGGGTGGCAACGCACGACCTGTATAGATGTAGTCAGGCATCAGTTGAGCCGACGACGTGTCGTGTCCTTCCCAATGGAAGGCAATCACCACTGGCACCTGTCCGCCACCGATGTTGCGCACCGCCCGTGTCTGTCGGCGCATGGGGCGCAGGTAATCGAATCCCTCGGCCACTTCGCCAGGGATATAAGGTGCATCCGCGCGCATCGTCACATAGTCCACCAATTTTCTTGCCACAGGGATTTCAGCCTCAGGAGCCTCGCTCAACGACACACGGATGGTGTCGCCCAACCCATCGGCCAACAGGGCACCAATGCCCAGTGCCGACTTGATGCGTCCGTCCTCGCCATCGCCCGCCTCGGTCACACCCAAGTGAAGAGGAAAAGCCATACCCTCGCTCTCCATCACGGCGGCCAACAGGCGCACCGTCTTCACCATCACCACCGTGTTGCTGGCTTTGATGGAGATGACCACGTCGGTGAACTGCTCCTCCACACAGATGCGCAGAAACTCCATGCACGACTCCACCATGCCCTCGGGCGTGTCGCCATAGCGGCTCATGATGCGGTCGGAGAGGGAGCCGTGGTTCACACCGATGCGGATGGCCGTGTGGTTCTCCTTGCAAATGTTGAGGAAAGGGACAAAGCGATCGCGAATCTTCTTCAATTCGGCAGCATACTCCTCGTCGGTGTATTCCAATTGCTTGAAGGTGCGTGCCGCATCCACGTAGTTGCCGGGATTGATGCGCACCTTCTCCACATACTGTGCTGCAATGTCGGCCACCTTGGCATTGAAGTGCACGTCGGCCACCAGCGGAGCCATATACCCCTGTGAGCGGAGGCCGATGTTGATTTCACGCATATTCTCGGCCTCTTTAGGACCTTGGGTGGTCAGGCGCACGTATTCGCCACCGGCATCAATGATGCGCTTGGCCTGCTCGACACACGCCTCGGTGTCCATCGTCACCGTGTTGGTCATCGACTGTATGCGGATGGGGTTCTTTCCACCCAGCGGAGTGGCACCAATGTTCGTTTCGCTACTGGCGCGTCGGATATAGTTGAACAAGTCTATCATCGTTTCTTCCTTGTAGGCGGCAATGCCACCTTTGTTACTCAATTCGTCTTGTAGGCGTACTTCACCTCTTTCAGCTCTTCGTTGGCCTTCTCGATTTTCTTCTTCAGATTCTCCTTGTAGGCGGCAAAGCGCTCGGCCAAGTCAGCGTCGGCCAAGGCCAACATCTGCACGGCTAAGATGGCCGCATTCATGGCCGCATTGATGCCCACGGTAGCCACAGGGATTCCCGGTGGCATCTGCACGATGGCCAACAAGGCGTCCATTCCCTCGAGCGTGCTCTTGATGGGCACACCGATGACGGGCACGGTGGTGGATGCGGCAATCACGCCCGGCAAGTGGGCGGCCATGCCTGCGGCGGCAATGATTACCCGGATGCCACGCTCCTTGGCCTGCTTGGCAAATTGCTCTACGGCTTCGGGTGTACGATGAGCCGAAAGGGCGTTCATTTCAAAGGGGACTTGCATTTCGTCCAATAGTTTGGCAGCCTTCTCCATGACGGGGAGGTCCGAGGTGCTGCCCATGATGATGCTTACGATTGGTTTCATTCTTTATATCTTTATTTATAGTTATTTTCCTTAACTCCTTTATCTCCTTTTAACTCCTTTTATCTCCTTCATCCCTACTCACCTCCTCATGCGAGCCACAGGTATGCCCAGTTGCGTGCGATACTTGGCCACCGTCCGTCGGGCCACATCGTAGCCCTTTTCTTTCAGTTCCGCCATTATCTGTTCGTCGGTCATGGGGCGACGCTTGTCCTCGCCCGCCACACATTCTTGAATGATGGCTTTAATTTGGCGCACCGATGTCGGCTCGTTCTCTTCCACAAGGATGTCGGCCGTGTCGTGGGCCTCAGCCTTTTCTTTTTGGGGTTTACAGAAGTTCGGCTGACGGTAGCTGTCTCCAAAGAACCACTTGAGCGGGAAGATTCCGTATGGTGTTTCGGCATATTTGCAGTTGCTCACGCGCGACACTGTGGAGACATCCACACCCGCCCGCTCGGCCACGTCCTTCATCAGCATGGGCTTCAGCTTCCGCTCATCGCCTTCCACAAAGAAGTCGTGTTGCATGTCGATGATGGCCTGCATGGTGGTCACCAGTGTGCACCGCCTCATCTCCACTATGTCAATGAAGGTCTGCGCCGCCTCTATTTTCTGTTTCAGGAACATCATCGCCTCGCGGCTCTCGCGGGTCTCCTTCTGGCTGCTATAGTCGGCCATCATAGCCACATAGGTGCTGTTCACACACAAATCGGGCACATTTCCGTCATTCAGACTGAAGGTGACATGCTCCTCGTCGTCCACACGGATAAGGAAATCGGGCACAATTCCCTGCAAACCCTTCCCTACCACCTCGCCCAACGAACTTCCCGGACGGGGATTCAGGCAGGTCAGTTCGGCCACAGCACTTTCCAACTGCTGTTCGTTCAAGTTCAGTGCCTGCATGATGCGCTCCCAACGCTTGTAGGTGAAGTCGTCATAGTAGTCCATCAGGATTTCCATGGCCGTAGCCCTGACGTCCGTCTTTTGCTTCTGAACCAATTGCCACCGCAAGCACTCCTGCAGGTCTTTGGCTCCTACGCCCGCCGGCTCCAGTTGGCAAAAGTGTTGTTGCACCGACTCCAACTCGTACACATCGGTGTAGATGCCACGGTAGATGGCCAGTTCCTCCACAATGCTCTGCATGGGCTTACGCAACAGGCCGTCGTCATCTATCGAGCCGATGAGGTATTCTGCAATCTCCTTCTCGTCACCCTTGAAGTGGAGTTCCGACAATTGTGCTTTCAGGTTGTCATAGAATGAATTGGTAGCCCTGTATGTCATCTCCACCGTCGATGTTTCACCCCCTGTGGGATAATCGGCCGTAGCATAATCGGGAATGTCGTCCACGGTACGATAATCGCCGAGGGCAGCCAATTCCTCCTCATCCACGTCGTTGGTATATGCCTCGCCCGGCTCATCCTCCATGCCCTCCTCGTCGGCAGACTCTTCGAAGGAGTTTTTAGAGGCGTCATCCGTGTTGTCGTCGCCATATTTCTCGTCATATCCCTCCGTGGGGCTACTGTCTGCATCAGCCATTTCCAATGCGGGATTTTCCATCACCTCGGCTCGCACACGTTCCTCCAAGCCTTCGATGGGTAGCTCCAGCAGGCGCACAAAGGTCACCTGTTGTTGTGAAATCGACTGGCGTTGTTCCTGTTTTTCGTTTTGGATATTCCTGCTATTCTGTGCCATTTCGAATATGTCAATGGTGAGTGCAAAGTTTTATACGTTTCTTTAATAACTGAAACTGCTTCCGCCCAAGAACTCGCGCAACAGTGACGTGGGAGGCAAATCCTTGTCGTGCACCGACACGATGTATTGCAGGAAGCGGCGCAGGCGGTATGCCTCGCTATACTCCGGACAGTTCTGCGGAACCCGGTTCAGTATGGGCAGGGCATGGTCCTTCAGTACGGCCAGTTCGAACAGCATAGCCGAGTTGAACATGGCATCGGCATTCTCCTGATAGGGGAATATCCACTTGTCCTCGCCTCGTCGCACGCTGGGCCATCGGCTGATGGTCTCTTCGGCAGAATAGTTACGGTACTTATAGTCGCGGATAATGCGACGTAGCAGGCGGTTGTCCGTTGTGGGGATATAATTATGGTTATCCAACAGGATGGTAGTCAGAGCCGACACATAGACGCGGTATTTGCTCTCCTCGGCAATGTGGCTCGTCAGCTCGGGGTTCAGCGCGTGGATGCCTTCCAGGATGAGCACCATGTTCTCCTCGATACGCAGGCGTTCGCCCTTGAACTCGCGCCGCCCCGTGGTAAAGTTGAAGCGGGGCAGCTCCACCTCCCCCCCGTCGAGCAACGTCTGCAACTGGACGTTGAAGAAGGGCAGGTCCAGTGCGTAGAGCGATTCGTAGTCATAGTCGCCCTGCTCGTCGCGCGGCGTATCTTCGCGGTTCACAAAATAGTCGTCGAGCGAGATGGCCCGCGGCTTCAGCCCGTTGGTCATCAGTTGTACCGAGAGGCGCTTGCTGAACGTCGTCTTCCCTGATGACGAAGGGCCCGAAATGAGCACCATCTTCACCGTGCCGCGCCGGTATATGTCATCGGCAATGCGGGCAATCTTCTTCTCCTGCAACGCCTCCGACACGTTGATAAGGTCTGTCGCACGTCCTGCCAAGCTGGCTGCATTCATCTGTCCGATGGTCGTCACGCCCAATATGCCGTGCCAACGGCTATGTTCCTTGAACACCTCCAACATCTTCTCCTGCGGCACCATTTCGCCCAAATGCGAAGGGGCGTTGCGGTCGGGATAGCGCAACAGGACACCATCGTCGAACTTCACCAAGTCGAACAGCCCGATGTACCCCGTGTCGGGCAACAGGCTTCCGTAGTAGTAATCCACCGTGTCAGCCAACGTATAATAATAGGTATAGAGCGTGCCGGCCGTCTCCAGCAGCGTCGCCTTGTCGTTCATGGCCAACTGGCGGAACAGGCGTACGGCCTTGTCAGTATGCACCTCCATGCGGCGGAAGGGGATGCGTGCCTCCACAATCTCCGTCATTCGGCGACGAATACGCTCCACCACGTCGGCCGTCACCTCCTGACCGATGCACAACGTGCAGTAGTGCCCCTTCGACACAGGGTGTCTCAGCACAATCTGTCCCTCGGGATAGAGGTCGGCCACCGCCTTGCAGAGCACAAAGCAGAGCGAACGCACATAGGTGCGCATACCCGAGGAGGTGGTGATGTCGAGGAACTCCACATCCATGTTGTGATACACCTTGAAGGTCAGCCCCTCCACCACGTTGTTCACCCGCGCACTGGTGGGGCCATAGGGCAAGTCCAATCCACTCTCGCGATAAATCTCCATCAACGTACTCCCCGGCTTTGCCTCGATGGTTGTCCCGTTGTTCTTACAGAAAATTTGCAGCACGTCTTCCATACTCATTTCTTCAGTTTAGGTGCAAATGTACACAGAATATCCCGTATCACAAAACCGTCGGGGAGAAAAAATCTGAAAACATCCACCGATGCCGCATCTTTGGACTTCCCTACTCCACAACCGGACTTTCACAAATTTCCTTAAATTTGTTTTGCAGAACAAAACATTATGCATAAATTGCGGGCGAAATACAGTTCTAAAAATCACCAGTTAAATAAAACTTCAATTGAGGATATGACAAACAATAGATTTTTCCTGCTATTATTCGCGATATTTCTGCGATATACGGCAACAGCACAGATTCATGTGTCAATAACAGGAAACGACCGTAATTGTGGTTCGCGGCTTGAACCTTTTCTTACGATACAAC
>CAZDAN010000100.1:0-7453 GCA_964503565.1 uncultured Bacteroides sp. | reverse complement strand
TCATGACGTTGGGCGCGTTGTGGGCGGTAACGATGTAGATGTCGTTGTTGCTCTTGTTTGTCCGGCGCAAGCGCTTGTCTTCTGTCAGTTCCGATTTAAGTAGCTCTTTGCTGATCGGAGCAATTATCTCTTCCATTATTTTTTGTTAGAATTATCCTTTAGGTTATAAACGATTCCTTTCACATGTTCGGCCCACGCGGCAGGGGTCTTTGATTTGTCGAAAGTCTGCCAGGGAATGGGTTTGCCGATGACGACACGGAAAGTCTTGTGTTTGTTCTTGAACATTTCGTCGGCCAGATAGAGCATGGCTATGTTGAACTTGATTCCCAGCCGCTTGCACCAGTTGGCCAATGAATAGAAGAAGTCGGAGTTACGGCCTTCGAAGTAGATGGGTACAACGTCACGCTGTGTTTGTATGCTTTTCACTACGAATGCTTTTTTCCATTCCAAGTCGCGGATGGTGCCGTCTGGTTGGCGGCGTGAACAGAGGCCTGCGGGAAACATGATGATGTGGTCGTCGGAGCGGAAGGCCGCCTCTACCATCTGTGGAAAATCGCGGGCTTGTGACCCCGTCTTGTTGATAGGGACACAGAGCGGTGCCAATCCATAGAGGTTCATCAACAGGTCGTTTACCAAGTATTTGATGCGTCCGTTGTAATGCTTGCCCAGGATGCATCCGAGTGAGATTCCGTCTTGTCCACCCAACGGATGGTTGCTCACGAAGGTGCAGAGCCGTCCGTCATCGGGTAGATTCTCCAAGCCTTCCACCTCAATCTTGGTGTCGAGGTATTCCATTGTAGCTTCCAAAAAAGGTACACCGCGCTTTTCCTTTACACTAAGTAGGTATTCGTTGATTTCTTCCTGATGGACAATCTTCTTCAAGTATGATACCAGAAACCTGGGTACATACTTCGCCTTCTTTCCAGCTTTAGAGGCCAGAATCTTGTCTATGTCTATGAGGAAAAATGAATCGTCAGCCATAGTTCTTTGTTAATATCGGGCAAAAATAGTGTTTCTTTTTCATTCTTGAACATTATTTTCCGAAAATTAGGACATTTAACTGCCTTTTTAAGACAATTTAATCATCTTCTCGTGTTATTTCCTTCCAAAATCAGCGGGAACTTCGCCCCATCGGGTGGTTTCCCACTTGAGGATGGGTGTGGTATATCTGTTCTCTTTCAACCACCTCTCGGCTCGTTCGATGAGTTGGTACAACTCCTCGGTGTGGGCGGTACGCTCCAATTTGGTCTTGCACTTTTTCTGCTTCACCCACAGAATGGCATTTCGGCTATCGGAATAGATAGGCATGTTTACTCCTTTTTGCTTCATCAGAGCCAAGGCGTGGACAATGGCTAAAAACTCGCCAATGTTGTTGGTGCCGTGCATCGGGCCGAAGTGGAAGATGACTTGTCCTGTACGCAAGTAAACACCCCGGTACTCCATCGGGCCGGGATTGCCGCTACAGGCCGCATCCACGGCTACGGCTTCGGCTTGTACTTCCAGAGGGAGGGGCAACACCGTGTCCGTGCGGTTGGTGGGAGGCGACGAGGGGGCGTCACCCGTTGTCCGTGATTGGGTTTTTGTCGCCTTTTTCGCGCGCGTTATATATATATAAGGTGAAGAATTATAAGCCTCTTCGGCCTCTTCGCGCGTGGAAAAAACTTTGTAGATGGCTCCTTCGCATCCGTTGACCTGAGCTTTGCACTCTGTCCACGAAGTGTAGATGCCGGGGGTGACTCCGTGCCAGACGACGTAGAATTTGGATTTGCTCATATTAAATAAGGGAACCCACCCTCGCCCTCCCTCCCTGTGAGGGGCGGGGGTGGGTCTGATTTACATTCTTTCAGGTACCTCGATGCCCAACAACCCCATACCGAGGCGGACAATCTTGGCCACATTCTCGGAGAGGGCGAGGCGGAATACCTTGAGGGCTTCGTTCTCTTCACGCAGGATGCTGAAGTCGTGGTAGAACTGGTTGTACTCCTTCACAAGTTCGTAGCAGTAGTTTGCAATGCCTGAGGGACTATAGGTTGTACCTGCTTCCTTCACTACGGCAGAGAAATCGGCAAGCATTTGGATGAGGCTCTCTTCTTTCTCTCTCAACTCGATGCCGGTGGGTAGGGTGGTGGGGATGACAATGCCTGCTTCCTTGGCCTTGCGGAGCACCGACTGGATACGGGCGTAGGTGTATTGGATGAAGGGACCGGTGTTTCCGTTGAAGTCGATGGATTCCTTCGGATTGAAAGTCATGTTCTTGCGGGCGTCTACCTTCAGGATGAAGTACTTCAGTGCACCAAGTCCCACGATGCGGGCAATGTTTTCGGCTTCCTCTTGTGTGAGTCCGTCCAGCTTGCCAAGCTCTTGGCTGGTTTCTTTGGCGGTGTTTATCATTTCAGCCATCAGGTCATCAGCATCCACTACGGTTCCTTCGCGGCTCTTCATTTTCCCTTCGGGAAGTTCCACCATACCGTAGGAGAAATGTACGAGGTCCTTGCCCCATTCAAAACCAAGTTTGTCGAGCAGGATGGAGAGCACTTGGAAGTGGTAGTTCTGTTCGTTGCCCACCACGTAAATCATCTTGTCGATGGGGAAGTCGGCAAAGCGGAGTTTGGCCGTACCGATGTCCTGTGTCATGTAAACGGAGGTACCGTCGGCGCGAAGCAGGAGTTTGTGGTCAAGGCCTTCGCCGGTGAGGTCGGCCCATACGGAGCCATCTTCCTTACGGTAGAAGAATTTTTTTTCCAATCCTTCCAGAACTTTTTCCTTACCTTCGAGATAAGTGTCCGACTCATAATATATTTTATCGAAGCTGACGCCCATCATCTTGTACGTCTCGTCGAAACCTGCATAAACCCAGTCGTTCATGCGCTTCCAGAGGCCGCGCACTTCGGGGTCGCCTGCTTCCCACTTCACTAACATTTCGCGTGCTTCCTTCATCAAGGGGCTTTCGGCTTCGGCTTTAGCCTTAGCTTCCTCTTCGCTCATGCCATTGGCGGTGTAGTTGGCCATCAGCTCTTTCACCTCGGCTTTGTAGTGCTTGTCAAAGGCTACGTAGTAGTCGCCAATCAGGTGGTCGCCTTTCTTGCCCGATGACTCGGGAGTTTCGCCTTCGCCGTACTTCTGCCAAGCCAACATGCTCTTGCAAATGTGGATGCCTCGGTCGTTCACGATGTTGGTCTTTACCACGCGATTGCCATTGGCTGCTACGATATTGGCCAAGGCATTACCCAACAGATTGTTGCGCACGTGGCCAAGGTGGAGGGGCTTGTTCGTGTTGGGTGACGAATATTCAATCATCACTAAAGGCGAGGTTTCGGTGGCGGAGGTGAGTCCGTAGGAGGCTTCGGTGTGGATGGTGTTCAGCAACTCAATCCAACAATCGGACGAGATGGTGAGATTGAGGAATCCCTTGATGACGTTGAAGGCGGATACGGCCGGGCAATTGGCCTTCAGGTATTCGCCTATTTCGGTTGCCGTCTGTTCGGGACCTTTGCGCGACATTTTCAAAAAGGGGAAGGCTACGAGGGTAAGGTGTCCTTCGAACTCTTTCTTTGTCTTTTGCAACTGCACTTGTGTGGCGGTTGCCTCTTGCCCGTAGAGGGCCTTGATTCCGTCGATAACGGATGAAACAATCTTTTCTTCGATGGTCATTTCTGTATCTTTTTCTTGTTTGTTTTTTTACTTGTTTTGCAATTGAGTTACAAAAGTACAGCAAAAAAAGAGATGCACAAACTTTATGCATCTCTTTTTTGTCCTTTCAGGGGTTGTATTACAATACAGCCTCAGCCAGCTCGGCACCGGGCTTGAACTTTGCCACCTTCTTGGCAGCGATGGTGATAGTCTGCTTAGTAGCGGGGTTTACACCAGTTCTTTCACCTCTTTCAGAAACCATGAAAGTTCCGAAACCTACGAGAGCAACCTTGTCACCCTCTTTCAAAGCCTCTGTGATAGATGCTACAACAGCATCAATGGCTTTCTTTGAATCAGCTTTGCTCAGACCTGATTTCTCAGCAACAGCATTGATAAGTTCTGCTTTGTTCATAACAGTAGAAATGATTAAATAATTATATGTAACTCAAAACCTTCAAACGAAAATTCGCACAAATATAGAGGAAGAAAATCATATTCCAAACTTTTTGGAAAGAAAAATCATAAAAAAGCGAAAAAAAAGTATGTAAAGATGTTGTTCGGCAGGTTTTTAGAGGTTTTTTGAGGGGTGTTGTCCTGTAAACTCAAATACGTGTGGCCTTTCGCCTTTGTTTTTAGGGAGGGAGAATGGATAGAAAGAAGCCTCCACTTTACTCTTCGACTGAGACTGCTTTACTTCAGGATTGATGTCACCTTAACTCAAGGCTGATGTCTTGGCCGAAAAGAGGGAAAAAAGGTGTGAAAAGATGAAAAAAACATAAGAGAATAACTTTTTCGCATGTTATACAGAATAAATTCGTACTTTTGCACCTCATTTTAACTAAAAAGAAAAAGATAAGATATGAACAATATGCCTACGGTGACGAAGAATCTGCTCATAATCAATGTGCTTGTCTTCTTGGCGGGTTGTGTGCTGAAGGAATATGGGATAAACCTGAACAACATATTCGGCCTTCACTTTATTCTGGCTTCCGACTTCCGTCTCTACCAATTGTTTACCTACATGTTTTTGCACGGCGGATTTGAACATCTCTTTTTCAATATGTTCGCCGTGTGGATGTTTGGTCGCGTTCTTGAACATGTTTGGGGGGCAAAGCGTTTCCTCTTCTACTACCTTGTGTGCGGTGTGGGTGCCGGTTTGTGTCAGGAGTTGGTGCAATACATTGATTACATGGTGGAGCTTGCACCTTACGCCCGCGTAGATATGGGTGGAGGCTTCATCGTGTCGATGGGCGAATATCTGAATTACCTGAACACGGTGGGTGCTTCGGGAGCTGTGTACGGCATTCTGTTGGCGTTCGGCATGTTGTTCCCCAACGAGCAGATGTTTATCTTTCCCCTACCGGTGCCTGTCAAAGCCAAATATTTCGTTGTGGGATATGCGGTCATCGAGTTGTTGTTGGGATTGACGAATCAGGGAGGGCAGATTGCCCACTTTGCCCATTTGGGTGGTATGTTGTTTGGCTTCCTTATGATAATGTATTGGCGAAATAAGAAAAGAAATGAGCAATATTATTACTGATTTGCGGCAACGCTTCCGCCAAGGGAGCATAAGTCTTCAGCTTATATATATAAATATAGGTGTATTTCTGCTCCTGACATTGGTACAGGTCATCCTTATGCTGTTCAATATACGGGGATTCTCGCCGATTCGTTGGTTGGAAATGCCTTCCGATGTGACACGCCTGCTCGTGCAACCTTGGTCGGTGTTCACTTACATGTTTCTTCATGCCGATGTTTTTCATCTGCTTTTCAACATGCTTTGGCTCTATTGGTTCGGCCAGTTGTTCCTCTATAACTTTTCGGCCAAACACCTGCGCGGCCTCTATTTGTTGGGCGGCATTGCCGGAGCCTTGCTTTATCTGCTTTTCTACAACATCTTCCCCTATTTTCACGGAGTTTCGGGAATGATGGTGGGCGCTTCGGCTTCAGTGCTTGCCATTGTAGTAGCTTCGGCCGTCAGTATGCCTGAGTACAGATTGAACCTCTTGTTTTTCGGCCAAGTAAAATTGAAGTACGTGGCTTTGGTGGTGGTGCTCACCGATTTGCTCTTCATTACTTCCAATAATGCAGGCGGGCACATTGCCCACTTGGGGGGGGCCTTGGCCGGATGGTGGTTTGCCCGCGGCATTCGTGATGGAAAGTATGATGCCACTTCGTGGATAAACCGTCTGCTCGACACCGTGCAGGGATGGTTTGTCCGTTCTCCTCGTAAGGAGAAACCACGCATGAAGGTGCATGTGGGAGGAAAGCATGGCAAAGATTATGACTACAATGCCCGAAAACGTTCTCAGGAAGAGGAGATTGATCGTATCCTCGACAAAGTGCGCCAATCGGGATACGAAGGATTAACCGCCGAAGAGAAGCGGAAATTGTTTGATGCAAGCCAACGATAAGTGTGTATGATACTGAAATCTATCAGCCGGTTTGTCGGCAGGATTCTTTTGGCGGTCAATGCTCTGATGGCGGTGCTGATGTTGCTTTCAGCCTTCAGTTCCTACATCAATCCCTACACCTTCCCTGTTTTGTCGTGTACAGGACTTGCTTTCCCTATTTTCTTGTTGCTGAACATCCTCTTCTTCGTTTTTTGGCTCTTCTTCAACAGAAAGTATGCATTGCTTCCCTTCTTTGCCTTGTTTGCTTGCGTAGGACAGATTCGTGCTTTCCTTCCTTTAAACAGCACGACGAAGGATGTCCCCGATGATGCAATCAAGATATTGTCCTACAATGTCATGTTCTTCGATTCGCATAAGCCGCATACCAAGGAGAGTCCGAATGAGATTGTGCAATATTTGCAAAAGTGCGATGCGGATATTGTCTGTCTTCAAGAAATTACATTCAACAATGCCAATCCGAAGAAGTTCCTCTCGGAAAAGGTTTTCCGCGAAGCATTGCCTTATCCCTACTTCTCTCTTCATCGGGAAAAGGGAAGCGGATGGCTTTGTATGTCGCGCTATCCAATCTTGTCAACTCGCATGATTGAGTACGAAAGTGTGGGAAATGGTACGGTGGCATTTGAATTGAAGATAGGAGCTGACACCTTATTGTTAGTGAACAATCATCTGGAGTCGAACAAACTTTCGAATGAAGACCGGGCTGCTTATCGCGAGATGATAGTTGCTCCGAAGGAAGAAAAGGTGAAGGCCACCTCTCGTTTGCTGGTGAGCAAAGTGGCCGATGCGGTTTCTATCCGTGCGGCGCAAGCCGATAGTGTGGCCAAGTTCCTTCAAGAATCCAATCACAAGTACGTGGTTGTGTGTGGTGATTTCAATGATTCGCCGCTCTCCTATGCGCATCGTGTCATAGGCGAAGGGCTGAACGATGCTTTCATCGAAACGGGTAACGGATTGGGCATTTCGTATCACAGATATGGCTTTTATTTTCGCATTGACCACATCATGGCCAATCATCGTATCGAATTATTCAATTGTACGGTAGATGACACGATTGAAGCCTCCGATCATTATCCTGTATGGTGCTATATAAGGAAAAAATAGAGGCGTAAATTCGATGGAAAACACCCTTAAAAAACCTTTTTTACCTCAAAAAATGAAATAATAGGCACAAAATCATTATGTAATGTAAAAAAAAGGCTATATTTGCACCCTTGTTGCAGAAGTGCATCTGTAAGAAATTAAATAAATAACTAAAATAATAATCTAAAATCAAAATGCAGAACAAAGGATTTGTTAAAATTTTTGCAGCGTTGCTCACACTGGTGTGTGTGTTCTACCTGTCGTTCTCCTTTGTGACTCGCCATCACATGAATAAGGCGGCACAGGATCCACAAGGAGAAACTCATTAC
>CAZDAN010000099.1:0-7486 GCA_964503565.1 uncultured Bacteroides sp. | reverse complement strand
AGATAAAGATTAATTGTGAATTAACGATTATGAATTATAAAGAATTTCACTGAAATATGTTGAAGAACATGAAATGAGGGGCCAAATGGACTATGGCTGTTGGCGATGGAAGAGCTTCGCGCTATAGCAGTTGGCGATGGCTATGGCGAAAGCTATGGAGTATGGAGGTCAAGAGTTACAGTATGGAGGTGTAGCAATGGAGTATGGAAGTGTAGCGATAGAGTTTGAAAGTGTGACGTTACAAAAGTTCGCTTGCATTCAGAGGTATCAGAATATCTGAATTCTTGCGTGCTAAGATCTGAATTCTTCAGAAAGGCTGATATTCGTGACTTCCGCGATGTGAACGGAAGAACGGATAAAGAAAAAAGGGAATAAATATTGGTTGTATTTTGGATTATTCGTATATTTACAACCAATACTTTGGATTGTCATCAAAATTGTGTGTATGGCAGAATACGAAAGAATACAGAGAATGGTTGATGCACAAGAAGATAGCGTATTCTTGCGGGGTAAATGCCGTGACGGTGAAGGAATACCTCAACATTCTGGAACAGACGCTCATTGGCTATATGATACCGGCCTTCACGCAGTCCAGGAAACGGCGGGCTGTGATTAGGCGTACGGCGAGTGGCTACGAAGCGGATGCCATTAAACGTGCCAAATACGAGGGTCTGATGCGCAATGTGCAGGCGGTGAAAAGCCGTTAGTAATCTGCCACGCTTAAGATTGGTAATCTTCAGCGGCAAAGAATGGCATTCTTTCGACGTATGAATGACATTCTTTCGGTGTATGAATGGTATTCTTTTTATGTAAGGGAGAAAAAAGTAACCGAGACATTTCCTATATCCGCCAAAAAGTCCTACCTTTGCGGCGCAAAACAGATGTTGCCTTTGTAGTTCAATGGATAGAACGGCCCTCTCCTAAAGGGCAGATTCGAGTTCGATTCTCGACGGAGGTACACGAATTGGATAGATGTAAGAGACACGAAGATGCAGAGTTTTTCTTCCCGGAAAAAATCCCTCTGTATTTTCGTGTCTCTGTGTTTTGTAAGGGAGGGGATCTGGCACGGCTTTTTCATTCTTTTTAATGGGTTTTAGGTACTCTTTACTCGATTATAACTAACTGTGGGTATTCCCCGTTCGGAAAATTAGCAGTAATTTTGCCGCTGAATACTAAATTCTAAGTATAAAGATTGAAAGAAATGATAAAAGGAACAACGATGAAAAGATTATTTGTTTGGTGGACAGCGATGTGTGTCTTGTCCGTGTGGCCGGTTGTTGCACAGAATCATCATGGGCACAGCCATGCCAAGGTGAAACGCAGCGATGCGAATATTGTGGGACATGTGATTGATGCCGAGAGCGGACAGCATGTCCCCTTTGTAAACATCACCCTGAAGGGTACCACCATCGGTACCACTACGGACGAGAGCGGACATTACTTCTTCAAGAACCTGCCCGAGGGGAACTACACGATGGAGGTGTCGACACTGGGCTACAAGACCGAGACACGCGCGGTGACGGCGAAGAAGGGACGGACGCTGGAGGAGAACTTCACCATCATGGAGGACCTGATTGCACTGGACGGTGTGGTGGTGTCGGCCAACCGGAACGAGACGTCGCGTCGTATGGCTCCTACCTTAATCAATGTAATAGACACTCGCTTGTTCGAGACGACCACGTCGCCCACGCTGGCCGAAGGACTGAATTTTCAGCCCGGTGTGCGCGTCGAGAACAATTGCCAGAACTGTGGATTCCAACAGGTACGCATCAACGGTCTGGAGGGACCTTACACACAGATTCTCATCGACTCGCGCCCCATCTTCAGTTCGTTGTCGGGCGTGTATGGATTGGAACAGATTCCGGCCAACATGGTAGAGCGTGTAGAGGTGATGCGTGGCGGAGGCTCGGCCCTGTTCGGCTCGTCGGCTATCGCGGGAACCATTAACATCATTACCAAGGAGCCTTTGCGCAATAGCGGACAGTTGGCTCACACCACTATGTCGATTGACGGCACGATGGATCACAGCACCACGTTGAACGCCTCGCTGGTGACCGACAACCGCAAGGCCGGACTCTTCGTCTTCGGACAGAACCGCCAGCGCGGAGCCTACGATGCCAACGGCGACAGTTACAGCGAGTTGTGCGAACTGCACCAGCAGACGGTGGGATTCCGCTCCTACATCAAAACGAGCATGTACAGCAAACTTTCTTTCGAGTATCACCACATCGAGGAGTATCGTCGTGGTGGCGATTCGCTCGACCTGCCCCCTCACCAGGCCAACATTGCCGAGCAGACCGAGCACAGCATCAATGGCGGAGGCATGAAGTTCGACTACTTCAGCCCCAATGAGAAGCACCACCTGAGCCTCTATGCATCGGCCCAGCACATCGACCGTCAGAGCTACTACGGTGCCGGACGCGACCCCAATGCCTACGGTGCTACCACCGACCTCACGACCGTGGTGGGCGGACAGTATGTCTATAACTTCGACCGTTGCCTCTTCATGCCCGCCACCTTCACGGGAGGCGTGGAGTACAACCGCGATGCCTTGGAGGACAACATGTGGGGCTATGGCCGCGAACTGGAGCAGACGGTGCACATCAGCAGCCTGTTCTTGCAGAACGAGTGGAAAAACGACCTCTGGAGCTTCCTCATCGGCGGACGTTTCGACAAGCATAACCTCATCGACGGACTCATCTTCAGCCCCCGTGCCAACGTGCGCTTCAATCCCTCGGAGAACATCAACTTCCGCGCCAGCTATTCGGCCGGATTCCGCGCTCCGCAAGCCTTCGACGAAGACCTTCATATCGAGGCCGTAGGTGGTGGCGTCTCCATGATTGAACTGGCCAGCGACTTGCAGGAAGAGAAATCGCACAGTTTCAGTCTCTCGGCCGACCTCTACCAGCGTTGGGGCGATGTGCAGGGAAACCTGTTGATTGAGGGATTTTACACCACTCTGAACGACGTGTTTGCTTTGCGTGAAAAGAGTCACGAGAACGGCATCCTCACTTTGGAGCGCCACAATGCCTCGGGAGCCGATGTCTATGGTGTGACGGTGGAGGGTAAATTGGCTTATCAGAATAAGGTGCAGCTGCAGGCCGGTGCCACCTTCCAGAAGAGCGAATACAAGGAACCCGAGCAGTGGAGCGAGACGGCCAAGGCTGAAAAGCGCATTGCCCGCACCCCCGAGGCTTACGGATATTTTACCTTGAGCTACACACCCATCAAACCCCTGACGGCCGCTTTTTCGGGTACCTACACGGGAAGCATGCTGATGCAGCACGTAGCGGGATATGTGCCCGAAGACATTGCGGTGGAGACACCCGATTTCTTCGACCTGAATTTCAAACTCAGCTACGATTTCGACCTTGGTGGCGGCTCGTCACTCCAAGTGAATGCCGGCGTGCAGAACATCTTCAATGCCTATCAGGACGACTTCGACAAGGGCGAACTGCGCGATGCCGGCTACATGTACGGTCCCGGCCTTCCCCGCTCATTCTTTGGTGGTGTGAAGTTGAACTTCTAATCCCTTTCTTATCCCCGGAAAGAGACTCATCTCAAACATAAGTTTAGGCACGGATTGCACGGATTAACGCGGATGTATATTTACCAGAAGGTTTTATTATCCGCATTAGTTCGTGTAATCCGTGCCTAAAATATAGGTGGCATGCATTATCGGGTGTTTTGCCGATACTGTCGTGGGGTCATTCCGTACTGTTGGCGGAAGTAGTTGTAAAAACTGGTAGAGTTGCTGAAACCGCAACGTTCGCGCACTTCATCGATGTTCAGGTCAGTCTCTAACAGCAGGCGGGTGGCCTGTTCCAAATGCTTCTTGCGTATCAGTTCCACGGGCGACAGACCGGTAGCGGCCTTGACTCTGGTGTAGAATTGTGTGCGCTTCAGGTTCATCAGAGCGGCAAATTCCTCGGTGGTGAATGTCGGGTCTCCGATGTGGTCGGCCAGCACGGTTTCCAACCGTTCCTTGAATCGCTCGTTTTTAGCTGTAAGGGCAGGTGCAGCCGCTTTGTCATTCACCGTCTGTTCCACCTCGCCCGTAGTCTGTTCTTCCTCGCCCGTGGTTTGTTTCTCTTCGCTTGTAATTTGTTCTTCCTCGCTCGTGGTTTGTTCCTTTTCTTCTGTTACTTGGCACTCGTCATTTGTCGTTTGTTGTTCGTCCCACGTTCCTCGTAAAACGAACTTATATATAATAAGGTATAGGAACACTCCCATGATGACGACAAAGAGCAATACGGCCAAGATGGCCGGCCACTGGCTCCACCAGGGTTCGCTTATTACCACAGTATGGGTGCTTTCTTCTCCCCAATGGAGGCCGTCGAGGCTGGCCCGCACGTGAAATCGGTGTCGTCCCGGTGGCAGGTCTCTGTAGGTGGCTTTGTGGCTGTGCGTAAGGGGCTGCCATGTGCTGTCCGTTCCCGACAGGTGGTATTGGTACAGTATGGAGTCCGGTCGGTCGTAGGCCATGCAGGAGAAGTTCCATTCCACGTTGTTGTTGGTGTAAGAAAGTTCCATTTCATCGGGGCTTATGGGGCGTTTCTCTCCATCGACGGCCACTAAAGTTATATGCGGTTGGGGAATACTCCGAAGACTCAGGCTGTCGCGCTCTTCTTTTCTCCTGTTGAACTGTAGGCAGCTCACGCCCGCCTGTTCGGTGGCAATCCACAAGCAGCCGGTGTGGTCGGTCAGCAGGGCATGTATGCGGTTGTCGCGGATGGCTCCAAGGGCATCTCCCTGACGGAGGTGGGAACTTTTGCCTGATGGAATGTCAAGAATGTGCAGCCCGTTGCCGTAGGTGGCAAAGATTTCGGTCGTGGCATTGAGGGTGGCCACCCGTGGTATCTGTCCGGCCAATTGGCGGGCCACTTCTGTCGGCATCAGCTGTAGTGGATGCACGGTGCCTGCGTCCCCGAACCGCAGGAGTCTGCCCTGTCCGTCGTAAGCATAGATGTGCTTGCCGCTCTCGGGCAACACCTGTCCGTTTTTTAACAGATTGTTTGTGGGGATTGAGAATGTGCCGTCCAGAATGTGGTAGGCAACCACCCGGTCGGGGGTGAAGAGGAGCAACCGGTCGCCCCATACCGCCAAATCGGTGCATAAGCCGGCATTGCGGTAATTGGGGGGGAAGGGAGTGCGTCGCACAATGCGTCGTGCGTGGTTGTAGGCGACGACTTCGTGTGGAGTCACTGCCAGACAGAGGTTCCGGTAGATGGCGATGTGTGTCACGCTATCCGAGGCGGGCAGTCTTTCTTCGAATCCGTTCAGATACAGTCCGCGCGTGGTCAGCAGCCAGTCACCGCCCTCTTCATCGGTATGGATATCGGAAATTCTCTTTTTGAATGTCTCGGTACTCAGTCGCCCCTTGTTCAGTCGGGTGCGGCTACAGCGTAGGGTGGGGCCGTACTGCCACATATACAGGTGTCCTTTGTGGTGTCGGTTGAGGAGTGAATCGTCCTGTCCGGGTGTGTGGGGAATCAGCTCGTTCTGTGTCAAGTCAAGGCAACCGGCCATCCCTTGTGGGGTGAATATCCACAGACAGTCGTTTTCCTCGTCGGCTTCGATGGCACTCACAGGTAGGTGATGCAGCGGATGGTAAGGGGCGTTCCAAGTGTACACTCCATGTCCGTCGAGGCGGTTCAATCCGTTGCTTGTCCCTGCCCAGATGTAACCGTGGTGGTCTTGCTCCAATGCCGTCACCCGGTTGCTGGAAAGTCCTGTCTGCTTGTTCCAATGTCTGACGGTCATGACATCGCTTTCTTCTGCCATGCCGTGCAGCATTCCTGCCAATATCAGAATGGATATGACGAAAAGTCTGTTCATTGCGCTTCCTCCTCTCTTTGGGCGCAAAGATAGTGCTTTTTAGGGTGAAAACCGAATGATTTGTACCTAAAACCGAACAAAAAAGGTGTAAACGCTACCTTTCTGCCCAGTTTTCGCGGTCGAGATTGCGATAGCCGATGGCTTCGGCTATGTGCATGGACTGTACGGTGGGCGAGGCATCGAGGTCGGCAATGGTGCGGGCTACCTTCAGGATGCGGTCGTAGGCACGAGCCGAAAGGTTGAGCCGTTCCATGGCCCCGCGTAGCAGGTTGAGTCCGGCTTCGTCGGGTGAGGCATATTCGGTCAGCATCTTGGGAGTCATCTGTGCATTACAGTGTACGCCTGCCACGTGGGCAAAGCGTTGCTCTTGTATCTTGCGTGCGGCAATCACCCGTTGGCGGATGACTTCACTGGATTCGCCCGGACGGGTTTCTGCCAATTTCTCAAAGGGGACGGGGACTATTTCCACCTGAATGTCGATGCGGTCGAGCAGTGGGCCGGAAATGCGGTTGAGGTACTTCTGTACCTGTCCGGGATTACACACACAGGCTTTGGTGGGATGGTTGTAATAGCCGCAGGGGCAAGGGTTCATGCTGGCAATAAGCATGAACGAGGCGGGATATTCTACGGTATATTTGGCTCGTGAGATGCTGATGGTGCGGTCTTCCAAAGGTTGGCGCAGCATCTCCAATACGGCGCGGTTGAACTCGGGAAGTTCGTCGGCAAACAGCACTCCGTTGTGTGCCAAACTGATCTCGCCCGGCTGAGGATTGCTGCCTCCGCCCACAAGAGCCACGGAAGAGATGGTGTGATGCGGACTGCGAAAAGGGCGATGGGCTATCAGAGAGGTGTTCTTTCCCAACTTGCCGGCCACGGAATGAATCTGTGTGGTCTCCAAGCTTTCCGCTAACGAGAGTGGGGGAAGGATGGAAGGCAGCCGCTTGGCCATCATGGATTTTCCACTGCCCGGCGGGCCTATCATGATGAGGTTGTGTCCGCCAGCAGCGGCCACTTCAAGGGCGCGCTTGACGCTTTCCTGTCCTTTTACTTCGGCAAAGTCATATTCAAATGCGTTCTGTTGGGCGTAGAACTCCTCGCGGGTGTTCACCTCGGTGTGCTCCAATTGGCGTTCGTCGTTCATAAACTCAATAACCTCCTTCAGGTTTTCTACGCCATAGACTTTCAAACGGTTCACCACGGCGGCTTCGCGAACATTTTCGTTGGGGACGATCAGCCCCTCAAACCCTTGTTCGCGTGCCCGTATGGCAATGGGAAGGGCACCTTTTACGGGTTGCAGGGTGCCGTCCAGACTCAGCTCGCCAATCATCATGTATCGGCTCAGTTTCTCTCCTGATACGGTGCCGTTGGCGGCCATGATACCGATGGCCAGCGGCAAGTCGTAGGCCGAGCCCTCCTTGCGGATATCGGCCGGTGCCATATTGATGATGATTTGTGCCACGGGGAACTTGTACCCATTCACCTGTAAGGCTGAGAGGATGCGCTCGTGGCTCTCCTTGACGGCGTTGTCGGGCAGTCCCACAAGGAAGAACTTGGTTCCTCGCGTGAGATTCACTTCAATGGTGACAGTGGTTGCCTCGATGCCTTGTACGGCGGCGCTGAATATCTTGACTAACATATCATTTCTTTC
>CAZDAN010000098.1:0-7516 GCA_964503565.1 uncultured Bacteroides sp. | reverse complement strand
TCTAAGAACGGACGCGAATCAGCAAGTCAAAGACTTGGTGTGAAGATTTGGGGTGGACAGAAGTGCAAGGCTGGTAACATCATTGTACGTCAGAGAGGTACAGTTCACAATCCTGGTGAAAACATCGGTATGGGTAGCGATCATACTCTCTACGCATTGGTAGATGGTATCGTATGCTTCAAGAAAGGTCGCAAGGACAGAAGCTATGTATCTGTAATTCCTGCCGCCGAGGCATAAATTCCTACGAAAGGGAATTAAAATTGATAAAGTAAAAGAGGGGAATCCAACGTGGGTTCCCCTCTTTACTTTTTAACTTTTTACTCTTTTACTCTTCTTTTACACCCAGACTATTGTACACGGCATCGCCCACGATAATCAGGAAACGACCGTTCTTTATTGTCTTTATAGGTTTGGGAGATTCGTTCAAGGGATATTCACCAACAATTTCTTCCATCGACGACACTATCCGCTCGCCTGCTTCCAATTTCAGACAGTCGTACATGAATCCTCCATTCTTCCCGTTGCCTGCCATGGTCAGTGTCACGGTGTTGTATCCCTGTTTCAAGAACGAGGCGTTGAATGCAGTACGCATCAGTTGGTGACGGCCACTCTGTATGGCACTCCGATAGATGGCTGCGTCGTTGAAGTCCGGTTTCCAGGTGCCACAAGTGGTGCCGTTCACCTTTACTGTTACGGTAGAGCCGCTATGTGTAGTTCCTGCCAACGAAGCTGTTAGATATGCCGTTCCGCTATATTTCTTGTCAAGCGTGAAGCCAATTGTCCATGTTCCGCCTTTCGTCTGGGCATAGTACCAGTCCTTCTCCGGTTGGCTTTTACCTATGACGTAGGTCAGATTGGCCGGCACTGCTTCCCATAATCCGTACTGACGGAGGCTGTTGCTCAAGTTGTATTCGCTTGAACGCCGGTCGTTCTTTCCTATCAGCCAAAGCCGGTCGGTGTAGCAGTTGGGAGTCCATTCGATGGGTGCCAATGTTTGCTCGCCTTCCACTACTTCGATGTCGTTTACTTCCAACATGTCTGTCACATCGCCACAGGTGGCGTAGGCATAGAGGTGGTAGGTGCCCGGGCGCACATGTTTCAGTTCAAAATTACCTTCTTCGTCTGTCAGTGTCCAGAATTGGTATCCGCTTGTGTGAGTGATGGGGTCCTTTCCCTTCTCCTGTGCAAGGATGATGCGCACGCTGTCGTTGCGTTGGCCGGTTGTCACGTCGAGGTGTCCATTGATGGTGCCGCGTGCCTTGGGATAGAGATCGTGGTCAAACCACTGGAAAGGCCACTCCTCCTGTTGCAGAGCCGCCATAGCTTTGGCATCTTCTATCGGGCCGGTAATCTTGGGAGCCTTCATGTTGGAGTAGATGAGGAAAGGTCCGTAGAGTTTCTTTTCCCCATTGCCAAGCACCATGGCAGCTCCTCCCAAGTGCTCGCCTTGCAGCATCTGTATGGAGATGGGGGATTTGCTGGTGGCGTGCACCGTCAGTTCCTGCCGTTCGGGTCCTCCGTTTATCCATTCGTATGAGACAGGGATGTTCCACACTCCGTAGTATTTGTCCGACAGACCGTGCAGTGTATCGCGGTCGATGTAGTTTGCCCAGTCATACTTGGTGTAGATGCTTCCGTCTTCCAAATAATAGGTGGCATCCTGCACGGTGTTCTTTTCCTGTTCGGCCACGCCCATTTCGATGTTTGAAGGAATCGTACCATTCATGCGCCAATCCACATAACCCTCTAACAACGTACCTGCCATACGGGTACAGACACGGGCTTCCTTGATTGGCTCCTTGGCCGAAGTGGATGTTCCCGTGGCCACAACGTAAGTGTAGATGCCCGCCACATCTTTACGCATGATGTACCCCTGCTCAAAGAGGGTGTTTCCCGAGCCGCCGTAGTAGAGCACTTCGCAAATTTCGGGTGTATTCTTTATTACTTTTACTTCGGTGGGAGAGAGTCCTTTGTTCCCTTCTGCCGTCGTGTAGTCAAAGTAAATGCCGTTGGCACCGAGGAGTTCTTTTGATTGGTTGTACTTCAAACTGCTCACCCGGCCGTCGGAGCCAATGGAAACAATGATTTTGCCGTTGTTCATGGTTACGTTCCTTCCATTGACCGTTATCGACACATCTGTAAAGTCCGTCGCTTCGGCCCAAAGTGCCAGGCTGCAGGCGGCAAGGGCCAAAGCTATTCTTCGTTTCATTACTTTCATGTTTTATACCTTATTATATTATACAGTGCGAAAGTAAGAAGAAAAACAAAAACGGCCAAATTTTAATCTGCCTAATTCCTTGTTTTGGAGGATATTCTACCTTTTGGAGCAATAAATCCCCCTTCTTCAGTGGACTATACCCCACGGAAGGTCGTTGATGTGCGATGTATCATAGCCGCCTTCGAGGAGGCCGTTGATGATGTTGTCGCGTGCTGATGCATTTTGGAAAGCATGGAGCCCAAAGACGGGAAGCACGGAGTAGAGGTGTTCGGCCATGTCGGCTTTGATGGCTTCGTATTCGGGCCATACCTTGTTTCGGCTGAAGCAGTATAGCTCCAAAGGAAGGCCGTTGTCGGTGGGTGCCAATGTACGCACCATCAGCAAGAGGTCGGTATTCACCCATGGATGGCGGCGCAGATAAAGTGTGAGGTAAGCACGCAACAGCCCCACGTTTGTGCGGATGCTTCCGCCCACCAGTTCTTTGGGGTTGTGTACGTCGGTCTTTTCTTCCCGTGTGGATTGCTCCTGTTTAGCCATGATGAAATCGTCCAGTTCGGTGTCGAAGCCTTTTATTTGTTTCAGGAAATCGGGGGTACAGGGCTTGATGTAGTCGGTCATCAGTGTCACCCCGATGCAGATGCGTCGTCCTCCCGAATGTTGCATTCCTCTCCAGTTGATGAAAGAACTGCTGATGAGGGTATAAGGTGGTACGGTGACGATGGTGTTGTCCCAGTTACGCACTTTTACGATGGTGAGCGACACGTCCGTCACCACTCCGTTCACTCTGTTGGCGGGCATCTCTATCCAGTCGCCCAAGTGAATCATGTCGTTTTCGGCCAGCAACACACCGGCTACGAATCCGAGAATGGAATCCTTGAACACCAGCATCAGTACGGCGGCAAAGGCACCAAGACCCGTGATGAGTGTCAGGGGGGAACGGCCAATCAGGATAGAGACCACCACAATGACACCGACGAAAGCTACCAACACCTGGAGTATCTGCACCAAACCCTTCAGCGGGCGGTCGTGCATGGTGCTCTTCGACAGCCACGCCGTACCCAGCGAGCGGAGCACCCCGTTCACGGCCACCACCACGGCTACCACGAACCATATCCATACGGCATGTTGTAGGGGAACAAACCATTTGTGACCGCTACTCACTAACCACGGAAGTGCCATTGCCATCACCAACGGCAACGCTACCATCAGCACTCGTCGCAGCACTTCGGTTCGGAATGTCTGCCACAGGTGGCGGGGCAAGGAGTTTCCTTTCATCATCCCACAATCCTCCCCACAATGGCCACTATGGCAATCAGTATCAACACAAAGAGGATGATTCCCATCTTCATTTCCATTTTTCCGCGGCGGTTACGTGCCGCTCTGTTTTCCATTTCAGTCAGGTTCATACGCTTTTTTTCTTTTTCTTATGCAACAAATGGAAAGAAATATGGTTCAGCATGGTGTGCTTTCGGCCTTTTTGCGTATCTTCGCCGCGAAAACTGAATAAACTAAGCTGAACAATGAAGAAAAACATTCTCTTCCTCTTTGCCGCCTTGAGTCTCTGCCTGGCAGCTTGTACTCCGAAGAGTGAACTCATCGCAGGATACATCGCTGTCAGTGGCGATGGCAGAATTTATTATGAAGAGCAGGGCACGGGCACGCCCGTCCTTCTGCTTCATGGCCATTCGCTCGACACCCGTATGTGGGACGAGCAGTTTCCTGTTTTTGCCAAGAATCATCGCACCATCCGTCTCGACTTTCGTGGCTACGGCCGTTCGTCGGACCAGTGCGAAACATTCCAGCATACCCATGTGGACGACGTGTTGGCTGTAATGGACTCGCTCCGCATCAGCCGTGCCCATGTGGTCGGCCTCTCTATGGGTTCCTTTGTGGCGGGCGACATGTTGGCCATGTACCCTGAAAGAATGCTCAGCTGCACACTCGTGAGCAGCGGCATACGCAACAGTCCTGGTCCCACCGAACCGATGGGAGAAGAAGAGAGCCGTCAGCGCGACGAGGAGATTGCCGCCCTGAAGTTGCGTGGAATTGATGTGTACAAGCGTGAATGGCACGATATATTGATGTCGTCCGGAGGTTCACAAAAGGAACGGATGCGACAGCCCCTGTGGCAGATGGTGAACGACTGGACTGCCTGGCAACCTTTGCACAAGGAGGTACGCCTGTTCTATGGCAAAGAGGCTTGGAAGCGCCTCGAAGAGCGTGGAACCACAGATGTTCCCACCCTGATTATTCGGGGAGAGAATGAAGTAAAAGACCCCACCGGACGACCCAAGGAGATGAACCACCTCGCCCGTGCCCGCTTCGAAATAATCCCCGATTGTGGGCACATGCTCAACATGGAGCGCCCCGATGAGTTCAATAACTTGGTGCTTGAGTTCATAAATAAATGGTGATTTATGATTTATGATTTATGATTTATGATTACCTTTGCACCTGATTTCGAAAAACAATCAAAGAACATAAGTATATGCTTACTATCAAACTAATCAGCGAACAGACCGAACGAGTAATAAAGGGTCTGGAAAAGAAACATTTCAATGGAGCACGCGAAGCCGTGGAGAAGGTGCTTGAACTGGACAAAGCACGCCGCGCTGCCCAAACACAGCTCGATGCCAACCTGGCCGAAGGGAAAAAACTGGCTGCTGCTATCGGTGCTCTGATGAAACAGGGAAAGAAGGAGGAGGCCGAGGCCGTGAAGGCACAAGTGGCTACCCTGAAAGAGGCCGGAAAGGAATTGCAGGAGGCTATGGACAAGGCTGCTGCCGACGTGCAGGCCGTGCTCTACACCATCCCCAACATCCCCTACGACGAGGTGCCCGAAGGTCGTGTGGCCGAAGACAACGTGGTGGTAAAGACGGGTGGTATGGAGACTCCCCTGCCCAAGGATGCACTGCCCCACTGGGAATTGGCCAAGAAGTACGACCTCATCGACTTCGACCTCGGTGTGAAGATTACCGGTGCCGGCTTCCCCGTCTATAAAGGCAAGGGAGCACAGCTGCAACGCGCCCTCATCAACTTCTTCCTCGACGAAGCACGCAAGAGCGGCTACACCGAAATCATGCCTCCCACCGTGGTGAACGAGGCCAGCGGATATGGCACCGGCCAGTTGCCCGACAAGGAGGGACAGATGTACCATTGCCAGTTGGACAACCTCTACCTCATCCCCACGGCCGAAGTGCCCGTGACAAACATCTACCGCGATGTCATCCTCGACGCTTCGCAACTGCCCATCAAAAATTGCGCCTACACCCAGTGCTTCCGCCGCGAAGCCGGCAGCTACGGCAAGGACGTGCGCGGTCTGAACCGCCTGCACGAGTTCTCAAAGGTGGAAATCGTGCGCATCGACACACCCGAGCATAGCAAGGAGTCGCACAAGGAAATGTTGGCCCACGTCGAGGGATTGTTGCAAAAGCTGGAACTTCCTTATCGCATCCTGCACCTTTGCGGAGGTGACATGAGTTTCACTGCCGCCACCTGCTTCGACTTCGAAGTCTATAGCGAAGCACAGCAGCGTTGGTTGGAGGTCAGCTCGGTCAGCAACTTCGACAACTACCAGGCAAACCGCCTGAAGTGCCGCTACCGCACGGCCGAGAAGAAAACCGAGCTCTGCCACACGCTGAACGGCTCGGCCCTCGCCCTGCCCCGCATCGTGGCTGCCCTGTTGGAGAACAACCAGACTCCCGAAGGCATCCGCATGCCCAAGGCGCTTGTTCCCTACTTGGGCTTCGACATGATTGATTGACAAATCAATAACCGATTAACATGAGTTCGGGATAAGGAATCTGCATCACAGTATTCCTTATCCCGATTCTTGTGTAAACATTTCCCCATCCGTCATGTAAGGAAACCGAAAAAATGCGTTTCTCCACCGACATCATCTCAGGGCTAAGCCTGCCTCATCCCAAGGCTAAGGTTACCTCATCCCAAGACTGAGCATCAGCCACTTACGGTCCGATTAAAATTCTGCTCATTTTTCGTGCGAAAGAAAACTTGCGTGCATACAGGCGATTCTCGTACGGTCAGTTTTGCATAAATATACAAGGCCAGTGTATAATTATGCATTCAAGCGTATTATGAAAGCAATGGCAACCCCTATCCAACGGCACCTTTCAGGGCCACCTATCCTAAGCTTCCGCTTTTTCGCTCCTAAACTTCCGCCGAGAAACTCCTGAATTTCCACCGGTGCGCAACTGCGCACGAACGCAATCGCTCCTAAACTTCCGCGTATCTTTAGGATAGGATGAGCGAAAACCTCTTTTGCGACCAACTTTCCTGACTACCTTCTCTCCATTCTTATGCATATTTATGCGGAATTTCACTTGTTGCATAGTGCTTTTCTTTCACGAAATAGGAATGAAGTAGAAATGTGTGATTTATTACCGAGGGGTGTAAAAGAATGTTTCGGGATGCTCCACGGAAGAAACGGAGGAATACGGATATTCACAGACAGGCATGATTAACTTTTTAGATGACGTGGGCTCCCGCGCCGCATGGTTCCTGGCATTTAGCGGAGAAGCGTGAAGAAAATCTATGCTTTTTCGTAAAAATGGCAAGCTTTGATGTTTAACTCGCTTGCAATGTTCCATGACATACTGATACAGACGAAAGAAAAGAACAGAATTGAACATTCTGTTTGTAACTTTTGAGTATCTTGTTTGTAAGAGATGATGGTCTATAATACGGCATTGCTCAGTGCCCTGTCCGGTATCACCTTTGCCAAGACCTTCACCACACCCAAGGTATGGGCCGATGGGTGGAGATGGCTGTAGGTGCCTACTTGCTCAATATGGCCGACGAACTGGATTTCCGCCTCTACTATTGGCGTGAGCGCAACGATGAGGTTGACTTCATCATAGAGCACAACCGCCGCTGCATAGCCATTGAGGTGAAGAGCGGTCGGCGCACTACGAACAACGGGATGAAGGTGTTTGCACAGCGGTTCACCCCTCTGCACACTTTAGTTGTCGGCTCGGGATGCATACCGGTAGAAGAGTTCCTCTCTGCCGACCTTGAAGCCCTCTTAGAGGATTAGTGTTGTCATCATCCTCTTTCTTCTTTCGTTCCGAGAAGTTCCCCCTTGTTCGGGACGCTTTCGTTTGTGGCAGTCTGATACACTTCCAAATCCCCAACACCCACACTCTATTTATTCTTCATCCTTCATTCATCACCTTATTTTATATTCTTCAACACATTTCTAAAAAATCTTCACTCTTTGTTCTTCATTCTTCACTAAAAGTTGTATCTTTGCCCACAAATAAAAACAGTATTAACCCGAGG
>CAZDAN010000097.1:0-7546 GCA_964503565.1 uncultured Bacteroides sp. | reverse complement strand
CTGTTCATCGCATCCGTAATCGGCATACTGACCCTATTAGGCGTTTATCGGATAGACACAATCGAAGCCGATTGGGATGGTCTTCTTCTCAACTTTGCCGCATTCTTTATCGTAGCCGCAAGCGAAGAAATCCTCTTCAGAGGCATCCTGTTCCGCATGATTAGCGAAAGGTTCAATGCCGCATCCGCTCTCATCATCTCCTCATTACTGTTCGGCTTCGCACATTTGTCCGCCGTTGATGTATGGACAGCCATAGCCATCTCTGTAGAAGGCGGATTCATGTTGGCTGCAGCTTACAGGCTGAAACGCAATTTATGGATTCCTATCGGTATTCATTGGATATGGAACTTCACCCTCGGCCCCCTCTTTGGCGTAACAGTATCGGGAGGCGCTCAAGAGGCCTGTTTCATCCTCCCCGAGATTACCGGTCCCTACCTCCTGACCGGTGGCGAAAACGGATTTGAAGGCTCAATAGTAACCTTTATCTTGGGCCTTACATTGGGAATAGCGATGTGGATTAAACGGAAGAAATGATGATGATCATCAGCGGCTTGGTGACGATGTGGTGAGCGAATCCAGCCCTTCCACTCCCTACGGAGTTTCGTGGACGGGGCGAGACAATTCATGTAAACCCGCTTTCTTTTGCTGAATTCTATTCTGCCAAAGGTGGGGACAAACTGGACGCATGGCGTGAGTACTACACTTATGGAGGACTGCCGCTCATCCAATCTTTCGATACTGAGGAAAAGAAAGTAAAATATCTGCAAAACCTGTTCGAAACTGTCTATTTGGCAGACATCATTGAAAGACATAAAATAAAGAACGAGCATGAAATGCGTGAGTTGGTGCTTATCATGGCATCATCCATCGGTTCGCCTTGTAACCCGACAAAGTTGTCTAACACCTTTAAAAGTGTGAAAAACGTAAAGCTCAGTAACAAAACCATCAGCAATTACCTTACTTATTTGTCAGAATCATTCCTTTTGAACAAGGCCATCCGTTATGATATCAAAGGCAAGAAGTATATCAACACGCTTTCCAAATATTATTTTTCTGACATTGGTTTGAGAAATGCCATTCTGGATATGCGCCAACAAGAGGAAACGCATATTATGGAAAACATTATCTACAATGAACTTATCATACGTGGTTACAATGTAGATGTAGGAATGGTTGAAATCAAGAAATTGGATAAAGAAGGCAAATGGGTTCGTACTCAGCTTGAAGTTGACTTTGTGGCCAATCTCGGTAGTAAGAAGTACTATATCCAATCGGCTCTGTCCATACCTGACAGGGATAAGGAAATACAGGAATCACGTTCGCTGACAAATATCAATGATTCGTTTAAAAAAATTATACTTGTCAGGAACCATATCATGCCTCGACGTAACGAAGAGGGGATACTCACCATCGGGCTTTTTGATTTCCTGCTTCAGGAGGAGAGTTTGGAGTTATAGTTACAGCATGCTCTTTCCTCAGCCCAACTGTATTTGAAGAACCCTTGAGGAGTTGCCGAAATTGCAGATGTTTTGAAACAGACATCGGCAATGCCCATCATCAGCCATCTGGCGCATCACAGATGCTGGAACTCACGACTTTTGCGTTACAAACGCAAAAGGACGGGATGTCCCGTGTGCGGTGTGGGCAAGGATTCCTTTGAGGAAACGAGCGAATAATGAGAAAATGCGGCTTGCATTTTCCAAAGTGCGCCTTACTTTTTTTGAAAAGCAAGGCGCATTTTAGGTAAGTGCAAGCCGCATTTTTGAAAAAGCAAGGCGCATTTTTTTTGAGGCCGAAAGCGTACATTTTTTAGGCACGGATTTCGCGGATAATTATTAAATTGAATCCGTGTAATCCGCGAAATCCGTGCCTAAATTTTGTTTACTGTTTCTTTTCGCGCACGTCGGATTGTGCCTCTACCACGTTCACTACGTAGTCGCCCAACTTTTCGCACTCGGCGATGATGTCCATGTAGTGTACACCCATCTGGTAGCCATACTCCTTGTTGTTGACGTCGAGGATGTTCTGGTTCTTCAGCTGGTTGCGGTAGTTGTTGATTTCGGTCTCGATGTTGAATGTCTGGTTCACATCGGTGTGAGTGGGATTCTCCAGCAGGCGGAGCATCTGATTCAGTGCCTGGTCGGTCAGCTCCATCATCTGTCCGATGCGCTCGTACTGCTTCGGTGTGAAGTCATCCTTGCCGCTGTTCTTGCGGTTGAGGGTGCGGGCCAGGTTGTAACAGCTGTCGCCGATGCTTTCAATCTCGGTCACTTCGCGCAGCATGGCACGGATTTGCAGCTTACTCTCGGAACTGAGCCGGCCTTCAGATACCTGATTGAGGTAGTTGGCAATCTCCAGCTCCATGTTGTCGCTGATGCTTTCGTACTTCTCGATGCGGCTGAAAGTCTTGTTGAAGTCGCTCTCGCTCTGCACGTTCACGAGGGTACGCACCATGCCGAACATCTTGTGGGTGCGCTGTGCAAAGAGGTTGATTTCCTTGCGTGCCTGCAGGATGGAAAGCTCGGCCGTAGAGAGCATACCACCCGAGATGAAGCGCAGACGGAACTCCTCTTCTTCGTCTTTGTTGGGGATGAGGAAGCAGACGGTCTTCTCGATGAACTTCACAAACCAGATGAGGATGAGCACATTGCAAACATTAAATGTCGTGTGGAAGGCGGAGAGCATCAAGGGAACAGCCACTACTGTATCGGTGGTGCCCATTACATTGTGTACAAACCATGTGATTCCGCTTGTCATGGGGGTGAACACCATCAGCACCCAGATGACACCGAAGACATTGAACATGAGGTGGGCCATGGCTGCACGCCGCGATTGGGTGTTACCCGTAATGGCTGCCAGATTGGCCGTGATGGTGGTACCGATGTTTTCACCCAACACCAACGCGGCACCCAATTCAAAGGATATCCAGCCGTTGGCACACATGATGAGGGTGATGGCCATGGTGGCAGCCGAAGCTTGCACAATCATCGTCAGCACCGTACCGATGAGGACAAAAAGGATGATAGAGAAGAAGCCCATGTCGGTGTAGTTCTGCAGGAAAGCCAGCATTTCGGGGTTCTCTTTCAGGTCGGGAGCATTGCTTTGTAGCATGGAAAGCCCCATGAAAAGGAATGAGAAACCGAAAATGAATTCACCTATAGACTTCTTGTTACTGCTCTGTGCGAAGAGCACGGGGATGGCTCCGATAGCTAACAATGGCAAGGCATAATCAGCCAGACTTACCTTGAAGCCGAGGATAGAGATAATCCATGCCGTCACCGTGGTACCGATGTTGGCGCCCATAATCACACCGATAGATTGGGTCAATGTGAGCAAACCGGCATTTACGAAACTCACCACCATTACGGTTGTAGCTGATGATGACTGGATGAGCATCGTGATGAGCATACCCGTCAGCACACCTGTCACACGGTTGGTTGTCATTGCCGTCAGAATGCTACGCAAACGGTCTCCAGCAAACTTCTGCAAAGCCTCACTCATGATTTTCATTCCGTAAAGGAAGAGTGCCAACGAGCCTAACAGCTTCGCTAAATCATAGAATCCATATTCCATACTGTTTTTTCTGTTTTTTTAGGGTTAATACAGCTTAATTACAAAATTGTTGCAAAAATACTAAAAAAATGTTTCGTCCACTATATTTGACGCTGTTTTTTTGGATGAAGTCATTTTTTAAAGAGTCAGAGGAGTTTCCTCGAAGAGGTCACCTATATATTAAGGTAGAGATGCGCTCGGGGGCAAACATATCGTTGGCCACGTCGAGCAATTGGTCGGCGGTGAGGGACCGGATGCGGGCAAAGAGCCGTTCTGCCGGCTCGAGACGGTTGTAGTGGAGGAACGACTTGGCCATGTCGAGGGCGCGGTTCTCAAAATTGTCGCACGCGACCCCTATCTGCCCGATAATCTGTTTCTTGGCGGCAGCCAGTTTGGCAGGAGTGAGGGCTTGGGTGCAGAGCGACTTCAACTCGCGGTGCACAAGCTGGAGGCAATGGTCGACATCATCGTGGTCGCATCCGAAGTAGATGCACCAGGCACCCGTGTCGGTGTAGCTGGTGAGATTGCTCTCCACGGTGTAGACAAGACCGCGTTTTTCGCGGAGGGAGACGTTGAGGCGGCTGTTCATGCCGGGGCCTCCCAACAGGTTGTTCAGCAGGTAGAGGGTGGTGCGGCGCTCGTCGTTGGCATCGTAAGCCCGTCCGCCAAGGAGGACGTGTGCCTGATGGGTCTCCTTCCGCAGGGTCAACGTGCGTGCTTCATAGGGGGGCAAGGGAAAGTCGGGGATTGAAGGTGCCTCACTCCCGGAATGAGGCAGACTCAGTGGCGGAATGATGTCTGAAGTGTACTTCTCGGCCAGGCGGACAAAGCAACGGAAGTCGATATTTCCCTTTACGAACAACACCATGTTGTCCGGCCGATAATGCTGTCGGGTGAAGGCCAGCGCATCCTCCGTACGGTAGGTGCGCAGCTGTTCGGGACGGCCCAAGATGTTGCATCCGAGCGGATGATTGGGGAAGATGAGTTCCTCGAAATCATCGTAGATAAGTTCTTGCGGAGAGTCTTCGTAACTGAGGATTTCGTCCACCACCACCTCCACCTCCTTGTCCATCTCGTGTTGGGGGAAGGTACTGTGGAAGACGATGTCGGTCAACAGCTCCACGGCCCGTTCCAGATGCTCGCTCATGAAGGCAGCGTACACCACCATCTCCTCCTTGTTGGTGTAGGCATTCAGGTCGCCTCCCACGTTCTCCATGCGGTTGAGTATGTGCCACGCCCGCCGATGGGTGGTCCCCTTGAAAATCATGTGCTCCACCAAATGAGCCATCCCTTGCTGATGGGGCAGTTCGTGGCGTGTACCGGCCTTGATGGCATAACCGCAGTAGGCCACCCGCGTGGGCGAGGGGGTGTGTACGATGCGTAAGCCGTTGAGCAATGTATGGGTGTTCAACATCTCTTCTTTTGTCTCTTCTTTACCGTTCCGATAGTCTAATTGCCTGCAAAATTAGTGCTTTTTTCCTTGCCAACGGGCTTTTTTCTTGCTTTTGTTGCCAAAATAGCAAAGATAGGCAGTATCTTTGCAACAAAATCAGAAGGAGATATGGAAAAGATAGGAATCTTCTGTTCGGCATGTGAGCAGATATCACCACGATATTTTGAATGTACGCACGAGCTGGGCACCTGGATGGCTGCCGAGGGAAAAACCCTGGTGTACGGTGGTGCCGACATGGGCCTGATGGAGTGTATCTGCCGCGCCGTGAAGGAGGGAGGCGGACAGGTGATGGGCGTGGTGCCCACCAAACTGGAGGAGAAGGGACGGGTGAGCGACCGGCTGGACGTGACCTTCCACACCGTGAACCTGAGCGACCGCAAGGACGTTATCCTGCGTGAGAGCGACATTCTGGTGGCCTTGCCGGGTGGCGTGGGCACACTGGACGAGGTCTTCCACGTGGTGGCCGCGGCCACCATCGGCTATCACTCGAAGCGCGTGGTGCTCTTCAACATCGACGGATTCTGGAATCCATTGTTGACAATGCTCCGCCAGATGGAGACACAGGGCTTCATCCGCCGCCCGTTGGACAACTTCCTCAGCGTGGCCGCCTCGTTGGACGAACTGAAGGAAATGCTGAAATGAAAATCAAATAATAAGATATGAAAGAAACCATCCAAACACTGCTCCGCAAGGAGGCGGAAGCGGTGCTGAACATACCCGTGACGGATGCCTACAAACAGGCCATCGACCTGATTGTGGAGCAGGTTCACCACAAGAAAGGGAAACTCATCACCAGCGGTATGGGCAAGGCCGGACAGATTGCCATGAACATGGCCACCACCTTCTGTTCGACGGGCACCCCCTCGGTGTTCCTCCATCCCAGCGAAGCACAGCATGGCGACTTGGGCATCATTCAAGAAAACGACCTGCTGCTGCTCATCAGCAACTCGGGAAAGACGCGCGAAATAGTGGAGCTGACCATCCTGAGCCGTCGCCTGAACCCCGACCTGAAGTTCATCGTCATCACCGGAAACGGCGACAGCCCTCTTGCACAAGAGGCCGACATCTGCCTCTGCACCGGCCACCCCGACGAGGTGTGTGCCCTTGGGATGGCTCCCACCACCAGCACCACGGTGATGACCGTCATCGGCGACATTCTGGTGGTGGAAACAATGAAACGCACCGGCTTCACCATCGAAGAGTACAGCAAGCGCCACCACGGCGGCTACTTGGGACAACGGTCGAGGGAATTACTTTAATTTTAGGAGTTAAAGGAGTTAAAGGAGTTATCGGCTCTTCGAGCTTAGGAGTTAAAGCCAAATGTGTTGCTTGCATAACAACTATACTATTGGTTAGCAAGCTCTGCTTGCGATAACTCCTTTAACTCCTAACGAGCGAAGCGAGTGATAAATCCTCTAACTCCTCAAATAAACAAACTTGATATCATGCGCAAAGTAATAGGCATCGGAGAAACCATCTTCGACATCATCTTCCAATGCGGACAACCCACGGCCAGCGTGCCGGGCGGCTCCACCTTCAACAGCATCATCTCGCTCGGACGCACGGGCACACCCGTCACCTTCATCAGCGAGACAGGAAACGACCACGTGGGCAACATTATCCTCGATTTCATGCGCGAGAATGGCGTCTCCACCGACTACGTGCAGGTCTACCCCGACGGCAAGTCGGCCATTTCGTTAGCTTTCCTCAACGAGCAGAGCGATGCACAATACCAGTTCTACAAGGACTATCCCGCCTGCCGCCTGGAGGTGGATTTCCCCACCATCGAGAAGGACGACATCGTCATCTTCGGCTCTTACTTCGCCCTCAACCCCGTGCTTCGCGCCAAGATGAGCGAGTTTCTCGACTATGCCCGCCGGCAGGAGGCACTCATCTACTACGACGTGAACTTCCGCTCGACCCACGCCGCCGAGGTGGTGAAGCTGACACCCACCATCATCGAAAACCTCGAGTATGCCGACATCGTGCGCGGCTCGGAGGAGGACTTCCACTACATGTACGGCCTGACCGATGCCGATGCTATCTATCGCCAGAAGGTAGCCTTCTATTGCCCGCAATTCATCTGTACCCATGGCAGCAAGGGCATCAGCCTCCGCACACGCAAACTCAGCAAGGAGTACGCTGTGCCCGCCATCACTCCCGTGAGCACCATCGGCGCGGGCGACAACTTCAATGCCGGCATCCTCTTCGGCCTCCTGCGCTACCGCATCCGTCGCGACGACCTCCCCTCCCTCACCGAGCGCGATTGGGACGACATCATCCGTTGCGGCACCGACTTCTCCACCCATGCCTGCATGAGCTTCGACAACTACGTCTCCCGCGAGTTTGCCAAGGAATATGCACGAAGGTAAGTGGCAAGTCTTACTTTCCATATTGCTGTTCAAGACAAAAATCTGGCCTTTTCTTTGGTAAATCAGCGGGATAAGTGTATTTTTGCGGTTAAAATAGAAACATGGCATCCCCAACACTGAAAGAAAAGACAGCACATGGCCTCCTGTGGGGAGGGCTGAGCAGCGGTGT
>CAZDAN010000096.1:0-7671 GCA_964503565.1 uncultured Bacteroides sp. | reverse complement strand
GCATCCGTTATGCAGCGTCTCCCTTTGATGAAATAGAGACGAAATGGGATTGCGAGAATTATTACTGATGGATGTAAAGAAAACTTTTTTTCGAATGTGGCTTTATCTCTTCTTCGACTCCCTCGCCACCCGGCTGCTGTCAGTTTGATTCGGTGCTCCCTGCTCTGTCCACAGAGTGCTGCTGTACTCCCTCCCTTGCTATACAGTACGAGAGCGTGCATAAGAAGGTTTTTTGCGCTTTTTTCCTTTTATTCAAGATTATGTTGTAACTTTGCACCACGAATTTTTAAAATAACATTAAATCATTTATGGAAATACCTTTTGCAGAATCTTGGAAAATCAAGATGGTGGAACCCATCAAGAAAAGTACACGCCAGGAGCGTGAACAGTGGATTAAGGAGGCTCATTACAACCTCTTTCAGTTGAAATCAGACCAAGTATATATTGATTGCCTCACCGACTCGGGCACGGGTGCCATGAGCGACCGTCAGTGGGCTGCCATGATGACAGGTGACGAGGCGTATGCCGGCTCGGCTTCGTTCTTCCAGTTGAAAGATACGATCACTCGCCTGACTGGTTTTGAATATGTGATTCCCACTCATCAGGGACGTGCGGCCGAGAACGTACTGTTCAGTCACTTGGTGAAGAACGGCGACGTGGTGCCCGGAAACTCACACTTCGACACCACCAAGGGACACATCGAAAGCCGCAAGGCCATGGCCCTCGACTGCACCGTGGACGAGGCTAAGGACACCCAGTTGGAAGTGCCCTTCAAGGGAAATGTGGACCCTGCGAAGCTGGAGAAGGCTTTGGCGGAGTATGGCGACAAGGTACCCTTCATCATCATCACCATCACGAACAACACCGCCGGCGGACAGCCCGTTTCAATGCAGAACCTGCGCGAAGTGCGCGCCTTGGCCGACAAGTATGGCAAACGTGTCATCTACGACTCAGCCCGCTTTGTGGAGAATGCCTATTTCATCAAGACGCGTGAGGAGGGCTATGCCGACAAGACCATCAAGGAGATTGTGAAGGAAATCTATTCGCTGGCCGACGCCATGACCATGAGTGCCAAGAAAGACGGAATCGTGAACATGGGCGGATTCATTGCCACCCGTCACGAAGACTGGTACGAGGGTGCCAAGCGCTTCTGCATCCCCTTCGAGGGTTATCTCACATACGGTGGTATGAACGGACGCGACATGGCTGCTTTGGCCGTTGGCTTGGATGAGAATACCGAACTTGACAACATCGAGACACGCATCCGTCAGGTGCAGTACCTGGCTGCCAAGTTGGACGAGTATGGCATCCCCTACCAGCGCCCCGTGGGTGGACACGCCCTGTTCGTGGATGCCGACATGGTGCTCTCCAACGTGCCCAAGGAGGAGTTCCCCGCTCAGACACTTGCCATTGAACTTTATTTGGAGGCTGGTGTGCGCGGTTGTGAAATTGGTTACATCTTGGCCGACCGCGACCCCGTGACACGCGAAAACCGCTTTGGCGGACTCGACTTGTTGCGTCTTTGTATCGCCCGCCGCGTCTATACCAACAACCACATGGACGTGATTGCTGCTGCGTTGAAGAATGTCTATGACCGTCGCGACAGCATCAAGCACGGTGTGAAAATCGTGTGGGAAACTGAACTCATGCGCCACTTCACCGTGCAGTTGGAGCGCATTGAGGATTGATTCCTTTTAAGAAGTTAAGGGTGGAGGTGTGTCAAAAAAATGAATTTTTACACACCTTCTTCCTTTAAATAATACCATCCCCATAAACAATTCCTTGTAGTGTTTGTTTTAAAGATAAAAGATGGATGGGAAGAAGGACGACGCTTCTTTCCTCCAACAAACGTATAATCTGTTAAAAACACAGGAATTGCTTATGAATGTTAGTTTATGGAATGCGCTGATGAAGTCCGATTTTGTATTTGACCGTGAATCTTATCTCACCTTGCGACGGTCTTGTTATCATTTTTTGCAACGGAATGTACCTCGGCTATTGCATCTTGAAGAGAAAGAAATCGCTGATTTTCTTTCCTATGCCGGAGCAGAAGTGGGTAGGTGTTACGAGGCGGGGTTGCATTTTGACAATGTCGGTTATCTTTGTCAATTGGAGAGTTTGTGCGAGAATACACCCGAACAGCGTAAGGCGGTATATCTGCACGCTTTGTATGAAACCTTTGAACAGAAAATGGTGATGTTGTTTGTGGCGGCAATGGGTATCTATGCTGCACAGTGTGACGAGGAGGATGACTTTTGGGAGCCATACGGGTTGAGTGGCTGTTTCTTGCCGATGGAAAAAGGCTTTCTACAGGTGATGGTAGAACGCTGTGTCGCGCCGCTTGGCGATATGTCGCTGCGTCACTTTGACCGTCGGATGGCAATCTCCATTGGTTCGCTCTATTCGCTGGCGGTAACCTTGATAGGCGCGGATGAGTTCGGTTTCCATTTGCATAATTTCTTCCATTATATCCGTCAGGAGGAAAAACAGGAATTGATGGTTTGGGTGAATAATAGTTCGCAGACGCATTAAATTTCGGCCGGTCATTGGATTTGGGTTAAAAAAGAGAAAAAGTAGGGGAATCTTAGTGGTTAATACAGAAATTATTCGTTCCTTTGTAGCAGAAAGTTAAGAAGCTGTAACTGTTATGAAGAGGATTATATTGACAGCTCTGTTGGGTTGGATGGTTTCTGTGGCCATGATGGGCACCGTGTTGACCGAGGAGCAAGCCCGTAAGGTGGCGCAGAATTTTGCTAAGAGTGGTGCCCGTAGTGTGGTGCAGCCTACGTTAGTTTATACCGGTATGACCGGCCAGTCGGGAACCCGTAATGTGGGGGCTCCTGCTTTCTATGTATATAACTATGGCATGAATCAGGGCTTTGTGATTGTGTCGGCAGAAGATGCCACATTACCTATTCTGGCTTTTTCGCATAGCGGACGTTTTGTTGCCGGTGAGGCGATGCCCGCACAGGTGGCCGTTTGGCTGCAAGGCTATTGCGACTATATCCAGCAGGTGCGTTCGGGTAGCCGCTATGTAGAACCTGCTCCCGATTTGGGGACGGACATTGTGGTGGCTGTGGAGCCATTGGTGAAATCACAGTGGGACCAGGTGAAACCCTACAATAACCTTTGTCCTCCTTATGATGCCGCGGAGAATTGTGCGACGGGGTGTGCTGCTACGGCCATTGCGCAGATTATGTATCATCACAGATGGCCGGATGTGGGCGAGGGTAGTGTGACATTTGGTGGTAAGGTCGTCGATTTCTCGCAGAGCCGTTATGATTGGGATAATATGCTTGACACGTATAATTACGGAGTCAGCTATCCCAATGTGCAGACTCAGGCCGTAGCTAAACTGATGTATGACATTGGTGTGTCGGCTGAAATGCAATATGGATATGAGAGCGGTACACAGAATGTCTATATTTATCGTTCGTTGTACACCTATTTCAAATACAGCAAGCAGATGCAGTACATCGTGCGAAACAGCATGACGACGGCCGAATGGAAGAGCCGCATCCGCAAGGAATTGGATGCCGGACGCCCCGTTTATTATGGAGGATTTGCCGAGGATATGTCTATGGGGCACGCTTTTGTGTGCGACGGTATCGATGAGACCAATAACTATTTCCATTTCAATTGGGGGTGGAGCGGCCATTGCAATGGCTATTATTTCCTGAACAGTTTGAATCCGCCAATCTTGGGAGTTGGTGGTGGCGCGGGCAACTTCAATGCCGACCATGTGGCCATTGTGGGCATACAACCCGCTCAGGAGGAAGAGGAGGATTGCCTGACCCGTGCAGTGCTGTTGCTTCGTAAGGGCTTTTATACCAATACGAACCAGACTACACTGGGACGGAATTTCTATGTTCAGATAGGCAATGTGTGGAACTTGGGGCCTGAAGCCGTTCAGACAATGCTCGCTATTGCCATGTACGACAAAGCGGGCAACTATATGGGAATTGTGGGACATCAGTTGGATGTCTCGTTAGGTGCATTTGTCGGTTTGAGCAGTGTCTCTATCCCTATAAATATTCCTAAGGATACTTCTGAGGGGGAATATGAATTGCGGGTGGTATGTGGTAGTGAGAGCCTTGGTTGGAAAGAGGTGCTTTATTATCAGGATTGCTACCAGCATTCTGTTTGGGTGGCTGTGGAAGGAAACAATGTGAAAGCGTTGCCGCCTGCTCAGTCCGAAGTGGAACTTCAGGCCTCACTCCGTTCGTCTCTGCCTGCTACACTTCTTCCTGGAAAACGATATCCGATTCAAGTGGATTACCGGAATGTGGGGGGATGGAACTTTGATGGCCGCATCGGTTGTCGTCTGTTGCAATTGCCCAAGGTGGCAGATGGCCTGCAGGATACACAGCCCGATGCCGACACATTGACCATTTGGCAAAAGGAGGGTGTCGAATTTATTTATAGTGAAGATGTCGAGGGATTGGAGGTGGATTGTCGTCTGACCAAGCCTTCGGATTATCTGTTGCAGGCATATTATATCGACCCGTTGTCGCTTAACGAGGTGGTGGCTGGTGAATGGACTCTGACCCTTGCTACTCCTGCTGAAGAATATCCTCGTCGGGTGGTGATGGAACAGACATGGCATGGTGGCGACCATCGTGCTATGCAACAGCTGATGGAGGCTTATCCCGATAACCTCATTGGCGTGACGGTGGTGGAACGTGACATGCCGGCCTATGTCGATTCATTGGCATTGCCTGTGGGTACAACTGTATTGATGAACCGTGTGCGCAATTCTTCGCTGACAACGGCCGCAGATGCCGAATCCTATTTGCAGGATTGGCTGAAGGTTCCTGCCATTGCTTCGATGGCGGCGAAGGCAAGGTATGCGACAAGGACGAAAGATTCTGTTGAAGTGACCTTGACGACTCGTTTTGCCTATGCGGCTGACAATCTTGACATGCGTTTTGCTGTAGTGGTTTTGGATCGTAGCAGTGTCGATGGCGGAGACGGTTGGGACAGTTCGGATAGATTGACGGGCTATTTCCCCGCAGAGGCTTGGAGTGGGGCATCAGACAGCATCCCCTCAGCAGTGGAGGTGGGCAAGGAGTACACCTATACTTTGACGCTGAAACCACAGTACACGGAAGAACTGATTCTTGTCGGTCTGTTGACTGATGGCGAGACGGGTGAGATTTGTAATGCCGTTGCCTTACACCAAGATGAAATTGCCCCCATGGATGGAGAAGTGATACCTACGGCTGTCAATCTGGAGCGTGCGGAGGCCGTGATGAACACTGGATTGAATGTGGCACTGGTTGCTTCTGTCTCTCCTGCCATTGCTCCGCAGGATTTGGTGTGGACAAGCAGCAATCCCGAAGTGGCTGCATTTGATGAATGGGGATGCCTGAAGACGCTTGCTCCCGGAACTGCCACCCTTCGTGCCGCATCGGTCTCTTATCCGGATGTGTATGCCGAGATGAAACTGACCGTGCAACAAGCCGATTATTCACAGGTGCAACATGTCGAAGCAGGCTATTTGCACTACTTGGTGGACTTCGATTCATGCCCTGACAAATTGGTGTTGGGTGGCGAAGTCAATGGTTCCGACATTGCCTTGTTGCGTACACTTAGCGGAGGCGATAATGTCATGGGCGATTTGGTTATGACATTGGCTTGTCCATTGCGTTCGCTCGACATCAGCCAATGTCGCATTGTGGCGGGTGGAAAGCCCTATTACATGGATTATATGACCGAGAATGACGTCGTAGGAAAGGAGATGTTCAAGTGGTGTCTGTTCTTGAAGGAAATCGTCTTACCCAAAAACTTGGTGGCCATAGGCGACAACGCTTTTGCAGAAAGTGGTCGGGGCGAGATGAAGTCTATAGAGATTCCGGCAACAGTAAAAAACATAGGTTATGCTCCTTTCCGTGGATGTCAAGGTTTTGAATCCTTCTCGGTGGCTGAGGGAAACACGGCTTATAAGGCGGTGGACGGTGTTCTCTACAATTACGGCGGAACCGAGTTGGTGGCCTATCCTGCAGCCAAGCAAGATTCGGTTTATGAGGCCTTAGAGACATTGAACCGAATCCTTCCCTATGCCTTCAATGAGGCATCCGGCTTGAAGGTGTTCCAAGGCAACTTACGATTGTCATCCATCGGCTATGCTTCTTTCTATGGAGCTTATCGACTGGCTGCTGTCCACTTGAGCAACCGCTTGAACTCTGTGGATGAGTATGCCTTTGCTAAATGTTCTGCATTAAAGTATATCAGTTGCAAACGAGTGACTCCGGCCGAGTGTGCCACCAATGCCTTCGAGGGGGTACCTGAAGATTGTACTCTCAACCTGCCCGACAACTTCGATGAGGAATATTATACCGCACCGGGTTGGAGCTATTTCACTGATGTGCGCACATCGGTTGAGGCTGTTCTCGCTGGAAGGGGTATTCGTGTGTCGGCTACGGAGGGCGGTATCTCCCTTTGGGGAGCAAAGGCCGGTGAATTGGTAGCCGTATATAATTCCATGGGTGTATTGGTGACGTGTGCCGAGGTAATGGAAGGCGAAACACTTCTTCCCGTGTCGGCTTCGGGCATTTATATTGTCCGTTTGTCGGGATTTAGTGCCAAAGTTGTTGTCAAGTAAAGAGAAATGACTATCTTTGCCCCCGAATAACATAAAGTATAAGAACTTAAATAAGAATCAGGAAAGATGAAAAAGTATGGTAAATATGTAGCATTATTGCTATTGGCATCCCTTCCGGTTGTTACTTCGTGTTCCGATGATGATGGTCCGAAGAAGCCTTCTCGTGAGATAGTGCAGGTGGATGTCTATCGGGCAGATGCCGATATGTTTCAAATCTGTGCCCAGTATAAAATGACGTATGATGGAAAGGAACGTATCAGTGGTGTACGTACCGAGTACAAGGCACAGGAAGTCAGCTATACCTATGGTGTGAACAGTGTAGCCTATCGTTGGGAAGGTAATGACCCCGTGAGTGGTGTGTTTGTGAACCGTTTCGAGGCAGAGCTGCGTGGTGGTCGTATACAGGTTGGCTCTGTGGATTGCAATGTCGGAACAGAGTCGAAGACTTATAACTACAACTATCACTATACGTCCGACGGGTATGTTCTCGATGCCACATTCGGTGGTTCTCAGTCGTTCAATTATGAGTGGGGAAAGAACGGACTTATCGTGAAGGGACATCCTGCAACGTATGATACACAGTACAGTTATTCTAATGTGCTCAACGACTATAGCATCGACCTCAATGCGTTGCCTCTGTTGGTGGATGGTCGGGAAGAGGTGCAGCTGGCAATGAACCTCTATGCACGGTTTGCTGATGTGATAGGTGTCCGTTATCCCTATTTCCTGCAAGATACCGACTACAGCTATGACTATCTGTTCGATGCTGACGGACGTCTGGTGCAGATTGTGCAGACACCTGCCGGTATGAAACCCGAAAAACAGACTACTTATTGGTTTATGCTTCACTATAACGACGTGAAGTGATTTTGGTTGCTCCTATAATATATTAAGGTATAGCATAAAATAAGAGCCGCCCTTCTTGTGATGGGTGAATTTGTTTGGAGTGGATATGTCTCCTTGAAAATCAGGGACTTTAGCGATTAAAGGTAAAATAATTGCAAAAAAGTGGGAAAAAAGTTTGCTCACCTCGCAGAAAAGCTCTACCTTTGCATCGCTTTTGAAAA
>CAZDAN010000095.1:0-7713 GCA_964503565.1 uncultured Bacteroides sp. | reverse complement strand
TGATTATCCGTTTCGCCACGATAGCCAAACAGCCATAGCCATCGTTTATTTATCCGTGTTAATCCGTGAAATCCGTGCCTAAATTTATTCTGGACACGCTCCCATTGGCTGTTTTGGAGTTGTTTGTTCCCCTTATCGGGGTGTTTCATTCCCTTATTTCTTCTTCTCTACCGACCAACCGAACTTGCCTATTTTGCGGCCCAGTTCGTAGTAACCGCCGTGGACGTAGGCCATGAGCCCGCTGGCCACCAGGTCGAACTTGCCGGTTTCCTCGTCCAAGTATTTCTCGTCAGCTTTCACATTGAGCACCTCGGCAATGAACATGTCATGCGAGCCAAGGGAGATGACTTCTTTCACGCGACATTCGATGCAGAGGGGAGATTCTTCGATGATGGGACACTGTACACACTTGGCCTTGCCGGGGGTCAGCTTCATCTCTTCGAACTTGTTGTAATCCTTGCCCGAACGCACGCCACACCAGTCGGTGGCAAAGGCCATTTCCTTCGTCGTGAGGTTAATGACGAATTCCATGTTCTTCTTCAGAATCGGGTAAGAGTGACGCTCGGGACGCACACTGATGTAGCACATGGCCGGCTCGGAACAAATGGTGCCCGTCCATGCCACGGTAAGGATGTTGTACTCTTCGGGAGTGCTGCCACAGCTCACCAGTGCGGCAGGCAGGGGATATATCATTGTCCCCGGTTTCCAATCTTGTTTCATCACACCAATTTCACGTTCTCAATCTGCTGTGTCTTTTCGCAATAGTGGCATTTGAGAGTGCCCTGTTTCTTGTCCACCACGTGAAAAAGGGTGTCCATGCCCGGTTCGTTGTTGGTGATGCACTTGGGATTGGCGCAACGCACAATGCCGCGCAGTTCGTCGGGCATGTTGACGGTCTTCTTCTCCACCACCTCGTAGTTGCGGATGATGTTCAGCTTTACACTGCTGGCCACTACGGAGAGGCGGCTTATCTCTTCGTCGGTAAAGAAGCGGTCGGCCACTTTTATGATGCCTTTGCTTCCCAACTTCTTGCTTTCGAGGTTGGCGCCGATGGTGATGGGTGTCTTCATGTCCTGCAAACCGAGGAGTGATACCACGGTGAAGACTTTCTCTGCAGGTATGTGGTCAATGACTGTGCCGTTCTCAAGGGCGGCAACTTGAAGTTCTTTCTTGTCCATAATAAAATCATATAGGCCCCTCCCCCTTGGGGAAGGTAGGGATGGGGTCTGTTCTTTCTATTTAATTATCGTCTTATCCTCCCTCACCTCGTCGATGGTGATGCCCAGGCAGTCGCAGATGAGTGCCTGACGGGCGAAGAGGCCGTTATGAGCCTGTTGGAAATAGTATGCCTTTTCGTTGCTATCGACATCGTAGGCAATCTCGTTCACACGGGGCAGCGGATGCAGGATGCGCAGATTAGGGCGTGTGCTTGCCAACATGCTGTTCTTCAAGATGTAAACATCCTTCACGCGCTCATATTCCATCAGGTCGGTGAAGCGTTCGCGCTGCACACGGGTCATATAGAGGATATCAGCCTCGGCAATGGTTTGTTCATCAAACTCGGTGTGCTCTTCGTAGCGGATGCCCTGTGCGCGGCAATAGGCCTTGTACTCTTCCGGCATCTTCAGTTCCTCGGGGGCGATGAAGTGGAAGGTGGGGTTGAAATGGCGCATGGCCATCAGCAACGAATGTACGGTGCGGCCATACTTGAGGTCGCCCACCAGGTAGATGTTCAGGTTTTCCAGCGTACCCTGTGTCTTGTAGATGCTGTAAAGGTCAAGCATCGTCTGCGAGGGATGCTGATTGGCACCGTCGCCGGCATTGATGATGGGCACAGGGGCCACTTCGCTGGCATAGCGTGCGGCTCCTTCCAAATAGTGACGCATCACGATGACGTCGGCGTAGTTGGAAACCATCATGATGGTATCTTTCAGTGTTTCTCCCTTCGACGAGCTGGTCACTTTCGGGTCGGTGAATCCGATGACACGTGCCCCCAGGCGGTTGGCGGCCGTTTCGAAACTCAGTCGCGTGCGGGTTGAGGGTTCAAAAAACAAGGTGGCCACTACCCGTCCGTCCAATATCTTACGGTTGGGGTGTTCCTCGAAGAGCTTGGCCATCTCCAGAAGGTACATGATTTTCTCCTTGGAGTGCTCTGCAATGGTAACTAAACTTCTGTTCTCCATATTATATAAATAGGTATATACGTTTCGTCTTTTTCTTAAGTGGGCGTAAAGGTACGAAATTAAATTGATACACACGATTGGTGGGAGAGGTTTTTTCGCATTCAACCTTTCATTCTTCGAATGAGTTCTTAAAAAAGGAACAAAAATCCTATCTTTCCAACGGAGAATGAACCATTCCGACGAACCGATGTTTGTAGCAATGGACGGGCAGCAAGGGAGAAGGTCTTCCAAAGAGGAGCCATGGCCGGAAAGGAGGCTTCCTCCAGTGTATGTCTGCTCGAAAAAAGATACATGTTACCAAATAATTGTAGTATTATGGACGATTGCTGTAAATCAAAATTTTGGATAGGCCTCGGATTGGGTACTATTCTGGGAGCTGTGTGTTGTCAATATTCCCACACCCGGCAAGCAAAGGAGTTGAAGAACAAAGTGCGAGATGCCATGCAACGGATGGGCAACAAGACCACCGAAATGTGGAACTCGGCCAAAGAGAAGGTGGCTGACAAGATGCACGAGTTTGACGGATCCGAAGAGTGAGGGGGCAAAGACGATTGTTTAACCACTTTAACCGTAAGCATTATGAGCAACTTTGTGCCCACGCTCCCCTACGCTGCCGACGCTTTGACACCGGTCATCGGGCGCGAGACCATCGAATTTCACTACGGGAAACATCTGCAAACCTATGTGAACAACCTGGAAAAGTTTGTCAAAGGCTCCCCCTTGGAAGAAAAGAGTCTGGAAGAAATCGTGCGGGAAGCCCCCGAAGGCCCTGTGTACAACAACGCCGGACAGGTGATGAACCACAGGCTTTACTTCCTCCAATTCAGTCCTATCCCCCGTACAGAGCGGCCCGAAGGAGAGTTGGCTTCACTGATTGTGCGCGACTTTGGCAGTTTTGAGGAACTGCAAAAGAAGATGAACGAGGCCGCTACGGGGCTGTTCGGTTCGGGATGGGTATGGCTGTGCCAGGATAAAGGCAGCAAGCTGAAAATCCTGAACTGCCCCAATGGTGACACTCCCCTGCGCCACGGCAAGCGTCCGCTCTTGGGGTTCGACGTATGGGAACATGCCTATTACCTCGATTACCAAAACCGGAGAGCTGACCACATCGGGCGTTTGTGGAACATCATCAACTGGGACGAGGTGAGCCGACGGATGCGATAGTCCCCCGTGCAAAGACGAGAAAAAGGCCATCCGATGACTGCCTGAAATCTATCAGGTGTCCGAGCAGATTCTATCAGCTGACAGCAATCCGTTTGTCAGCTGACAGATTTTTGTCGGACAGCTGATAGATTTTCTTCTGTCTTAGACAGATTTTATCGGATTTCATTCCCATTTTGTTTTTTTATACCTATATTTGCAAAGTGATTTGAAAAAACAGATGCTGTGAAAACAAAACCGTCATACATCTGCCGCATCATTGGTTTCATTCTGGTGTGGCTGCCCCTTCTTCCGTTGCAGGCTCTTGACCGGGATGGGGTCATCAAGAAGATTCTCTGTATCAGTTCGTACAGCTCCGACAACCAATATATTCAAGAAGAGCTGTTATCTTTTGTGCGTGATGCGGGACGGGACGACACATCTTTCATGCCCATATTTGAATTGATGGACTGCCGCTCGCTGAACAACGTCGCCACCTGGCAACAATCCATGCGGAATATTCTGGAACGGCATCAGAACCCCGACATTATCGTACTGCTGGGCAACGAAGCAGCTATCACCTACTTCTCCATGTCCGAAGAGAAGTATCGCCAGATACCTCTGTACGTATTGCAATGCAACGAATCTCTTGCCTGTCTGTCCATGCCCTATGGGATAACCTCGGTACAGGCCGGAAAGCAGGGGTTTGTCCGCCACATTACCGAACTGATGACAGACTACAACGTACACTATGCCGAATTGAACGAATACGACGTAAATGCCAACCTTGAACTGATTCAACGCTTGTATGGCCACACACACGACATCGCCGTGCTGACCGACAATTCCTATACGGGTCTCTGCATGCAATACGCCGTCAAGGAGGTGGAAGGCCACTTCCCGAAATTCAACTTCCATTATCTGGACGGACGTAAGCTGGACATGGAACAGGCTCTCGACCAGATACGCAAATTGCCCAGCCGCACAGTGCTGTTGCTGGGCGGATGGAACATCGACAAGAACGAATCGAGCTACCTGAGCAACGCCGTATATGCTTTCAAGAACGTACGCTCCTACGTGTTGCTGCCCGTCTTCAGTTTTTCGGGTGCAGGCATGGGCTATTGGGCCATCGGAGGTTACATTCCCTGGGAACCCGAAGAACGGAAACACTTGAGCAACTTCTTCCAGAAAGACATCGCCACGGACATGAACCAAGAGGCGGAAATCCACATTCTTTCCCGTGCATACGTGTTTGACGAGTCGATGCTGGAATCGATGGAAATCGGGAAAAATGAGATACCCGAAGAGAGCATCTTCCTGAACGGGAAGGTAAGCAACACAGAGCTGCTGAAACAGTACAAATGGTATGCCATACTCGTGCTTTGCATCATTGTCCTGTTAGCCGTCACGGCCATAGTAGCCGTGGTCTATTCCATCCGTGTATCGCGCTTGCGCAACACGTTGCAGACCTCCGAAGAGCAGCTTCGTGAGGAGAAGGAGAACCTGCAGAAGTCGGAGCACAAACTGCGCATAGCCAAAGAACGGGCAGAAGAGGCAGGAAAGGCCAAAAGCATCTTCATCTCCAACATGAGTCACGAAATCCGCACTCCGCTGAACTCCATTGTAGGCTTTTCACAAGTAATGAGTGAAATGGTGAAGGACCAGCCCGAGATAACAGAATTTGCCAAAATCATCCAACACGACTCGGAAAAGCTGATGAAACTGATTGACGGCCTGTTGGAAGTGGCCGACATCCAATCGGGCAACAAACGCATCAGCAAGGAGCAGGTGAACATCGTGTCGTTCATAGCCAGTATGGTGGAAAACATGCAGCAAGGTCTGCCGGAAGAGGTGAACCTGAGTTTCGTGTCGTCCAGTCCCGCCATAGACATGGAGACTGATGTGAACCGCCTGATACAGGTGCTGATGAACCTGATACAATATTCGCTGAAGCATACAGAGAGGGGAAGTATCATCGTTTCGGCCGAGAAAGACCCGACTCACACCATGGTGCTGATATCTGTCACCGACACCGGATACAATGTGCCCAATGAGCTCAAAAAGGTGTTGTTCGACCGATTTGAAAAACGAGAGGAGTTTGTTCAAGGCTCGGGCATGGAGCTGACAATCTGCCAGACCATCATAGAATTTCTGGGTGGCCGCATCTGGCTGGACGAGAACTTTGACAACGGCACACGCTTCATCTTCTCGCACCCCCTGAAGTGACGGAAAAAAAATCCAAAGAAGCAGTCGCCGTCAGTTCTCCGGCATGTCGTCCACCAACGATTGGACAGCCCGACGGGCAATGTCCGTCTCTACCCCCCGCCCCAAAGCAAAGCGCATGAGCTTGGCATATAACTCATAAGAGTTTGCCGCCTTGACAGAAGGCAACTTGGCAACCAACAGTTCCTTGGCCGCTTGCAAAGAGTCTTCTTCACCAATCTCCTGCAAAGCCTCAGCAATGAAGGCCGAAGGCAAACGCTTCTGGGAAAGATAGAGGGCAATCTTCTGATGCCCCCAGCGATTGAAGTGGAACTTGTCGTGCACAAAGGCCCGGCAAAAACGGCTTTCATCGACATACTTCTCTTCCTCCAACTGCTGTATGATGCGTTGTTGCATCTCCGTATCAGCAACTCCCCATTGCCTCAGTTTCTCACACACCTCAGACACGCAATGTTCGCTGCGGGAGCAATATACAGCCGCCTTATTAAAGGCTTCACGCTCTGTCAACTCTTTCTGTTTCATTATTAAAGATTGTATTTCTCCCCGTGTGACTCCCCGCCATACCAATAATACCACCAATAAGTGTCACCAAACTTGCGGCGCGTATAGTTACACTGATGCAATGGCTGTTCGTACTCGCCCTGCAACTGGCGGAAGGCATCGTAACGTTCCCCGACAGAGGGAAGACACAACGGGGCAAAGGGTGAAACCTCATCCGCACTCTCTTGGCATATCAACACAGCCTCCTGATAATGACGGGGCAAAGCCTCGTTGACAGACCAATGCCGCAACAGGACCTGATGGAAATCGGGCAACCGCTTTTCAAGCAACAGGGCACACAGATAATAATCCAAAGCAATGCGACTGACGGAATCGGAATCGCAAATGCGTTGCAGATAGCCGACGACAGCCTCGTTTTCCTTGCGGGAAACGCCTCCCAGACAGCGCTCCATATCCTTGTCGGAAAATGCACAGACATCACACGTCCCTTCTTGGAAGAAAAGCCCTTCAGCCTTACCATGCTGAGGATATTCAAACAACGACTGCCCCAATGCACCAGTATGGGCAAGCGCCCATGCACGCATAGCCGTCAGCGAGGGGGCATTGTGCAACGATTTCTTTCCAACAAGCAACGCGTCCTCGTAACGCTGTTCACGAAGGCATTGCGCAACGGCCAACTTATCGTGGAGCAATTCGTTGTCGTTCCCTATCAAACCGGTTGCATACGAATAAAGAATCAAGATAAGCAGGTTGGGAGCCGGACTTTGCGCCAACGACCGCCAACCGGCCACACGCATCCACCGACGGCACATAAGCCCAATCACAAAGTAGGCAACCAGCACGACGGGAAACAACCACCAGGCCCCATGCCATCTCCATGCCGACGTATTCACGGTGCCATCTGCTCCCGCGGGACAGACACAAGTAAGGAAAGCCAACGCCCAATATGCAGGGAAATAGGAAAAGGCCAAAGGAAGATGTACAAACCCGGAAAGCTTGCCAAGCCCCCATTGCAGCATCCACAAAACGAAAGTGATGAGCAACGCTCCCCACAGAGGTGAATAGACCTTCCGCCCGGCAGAAAGGCTGTCATAGAGATTACCCACAAGGTCGTCATGCAATATGTATAGGTAGGTGAAACTGAAGCCTAAGAACAAGAGGGCACAAACAGCCCCCACTATATGCTTGCTCCTATGATTGTGGAAATGAGTCTTGGTCATTCGCTTGGATGTCGTTTATGCGGAAACAAAAAAGAACCGACAGGCATCAGCCAAGGGAAAACTTGACACAATCCCTGTCGGTTCGTAATCTTCATCTAATCATTTCTTCACTTTCTTGAGCACCATAGCCGAACGCGCCGGAATATAGAGCTTCAACCACTCCTTACGTACCTTTTTATATAAGGGGTCGTGGTTGGTGAAGTGGCGGATGGAATCGTCCGTCAGTCCGAATCCTCCGAAAGCCGGCGAATCGGAATTCAACACAACATCGTAAGCTCCGGCAGACACCAAGAAACCGTAATCGGTGTAAGAACGGTCAGGACTGAAGTTAAAGACAAATATCAGGTCGCCACGCTTATAGGCAAGCACCTGGTCACCATAGTTATGACAGATTTCCACGACTTCAGTTCTGTGGAAGTTCCGCTGACTACGAATCAGTTGAATCA
>CAZDAN010000094.1:0-7755 GCA_964503565.1 uncultured Bacteroides sp. | reverse complement strand
GGATATACAAAAAAAAGAAAAGGGAAAACGATGGAAAATAGAGAGAAAAGCCTTACTTTTGCAGAAAAGTAGATTATTGCCATGAGACATTAAACAACTATCATAATTATTATCTACATGAAAAAACAGACATTGGCCATCGCACTCGGCCTGATGAGTGCAGGTGCTGTAGCACAAATTATCCCCAATGGGGAACCTTACCGATGGAATGCCGTGCAGAACCCCATCATCACCCACAAGCATACGGCTGACCCTGCGGCCATGGTGAAGGGCGATACACTGTTCCTCTACACAGGCATCGACTTTGCCGGTAATCAGGGAGGATACAAGATGCACGAGTGGGGACTGTTCACCACCACCGACATGCGCACGTGGACGGAACACAAGAGTCCCCTGCACGTGGATGAGTTCAAATGGCAGAACTCCCACGCCGCCTACGCCGGACATGTGGCGGAGAAGGACGGCAAATATTACTTCTATGTTTCCACCAACTGGTGCGGCATCGGTGTGGCTGTGGCCGACTCGCCTTATGGTCCCTTCAAGGATGCACTGGGCAAACCGTTGCTTACCAACGCCGATTGCCCCAGCACCGACCACTCATGGGCTTGCATCGACCCCGCCATCTATCAGGACGAGGAGGGTAATGCCTGGATTTATTGGGGCAACCGTCGTTGCTTCATGGCCAAGCTGAAGCCGAACATGATAGAGATTGACGGCGAGGTGAAGGACATTACCCCCGCAGGGTCGAACTTCACCGAAGCTCCGTGGGTGCACAAACATGACGGAAAGTACTACCTCACCTTTGCACAGGGATGGCCTGAGAAGTTGGGCTATGCTATAGGCGATTCACCCGAAGGCCCGTTTGAATACAAGGGAATCTTCTCCGAAGTGGCAGGAAACAGCAATACCACCCACCCTGCCGTGGTGGAATTCAAGGGCAAGACCATCCTCTTCACCCACAACGGTGCCCTGCACGCGGGTACCAGCTATTCGCGCTCGGTGTGTGCACAGGAGTTGAAATACGACAAGGAGGGAAACATCTTGAAATGTGACATCACCACCGACGGTGTGCCCTACATGAAGGAATACTACGACCGCAAGAAGCAGGAAGAAAAGACACTTCGCAAGCGCGAAAGCAAGATGGGTGCTTACCTGATGGTGTATCACAAGGATGTTGACCACGGCCTGCACATGGCCATCAGCTACGACGGCTATGAGTTCAAGGTGCTGAACGAGGACAAGCCCCTCATTGCCGGCGACACCATTGCCGAGCAGAAGGGCATCCGCGACCCACACATCTTCCGCGGTCCCGATGGTGCTTTCTACTTGGCTATGACCGACCTGCATGTGTTTGGTGTACGCGATGGCTACCGTACCACCGAATGGGAGCGCGACGGGAAGAAGTATGGTTGGGGGAACAATCGCGGTCTGGTGTTAATGAAGAGTACCGACCTTAAAAATTGGACACGCACCAATCTCGACTTTCAGAAGTTGGGTGGCGAATGGTCAGAGGTAGGCTGTGTATGGGCTCCCGAAACCTGCTACGACGAGGAGAAAGGCAAGCTCTTCCTTCACTTCACGACCCGCACGGGCACGGGCGTGAACCGTATCTACTACGTCTATATGAACGATGACTTCACAGCCATGGAAAGCGAACCGAAGTTGCTTTTCGAAGCACCCGAAGGCAAGTATGGAGTCATCGACGGCGACATCATGTATCACGACGGAACCTATCACCTCTACTACGTATCCCACGAAAGAGGAGCCACGGTGAAGCACGCCACATCGGCCGCCATCAATGGGCCTTACATGATGGACGAAAACTATTACGACGGTGTGCGTCAGGGACACGAAGCCCCCAACTGTTGGAAGCGTATCGGTGAAGACTGCTGGGTGGTGATGCACGACAACTACCGCATCAATCCCCACAACTTCGGTTTCACCGAGACGCGCGACTTCATCAACTATACTCCGCTGGACAACTTCGACAAGGGGAAAATGACCCGCGTAGGCTTCAGCGAACAGAAGCACGGCGCCGTCATCCACATCACTAAGAAAGAGGCGCAGATGCTGGAAAAAATCTGGAACAAGAAGAAATAAAGTCTGTGTCCATCATCAGACGTTGTTCTTTTAGTGCATAACACCACTACCGAACCATCAACCGACTCCGTTTGCCAACCATGTTTATCAGGTTAGCAAGCGGAGTTGGTTGATAGAGGGGAAAATGAACATCCCGTAGAAAAAGAGAAACCCCTATTATTAAAAACCTATAAAATAATGTGAAAAACGTTGGAGGGATAAAGAATTTTATCTAAGTTTGCCAATTATTAGTTAGAGACATAAAAAGAAGAAAGAAAAAATAGTCCTATGAAAAGAGTATTGTTTATGCTGCTTATGCTCCCGTTGATGGGCATAGCACAAGTGAAAGATGCCAAATATCTGGCCAAAGATGCTGTTCCGGTAGAAAACGGACGCGTCATTTTCACCAAAGAGTTCGAAATTCCTATGAATGTAGCCGACATCTATGCAGCGGTGCAGGAATGGGCCAACGAGCAATACGCGCCCGTAAAGGAAATGCCCAACCACAAAGTACTGTTCGCCACCCCCGAAGTCTATGAACTGTCAGCTGGAGGTGAAGAATGGATGGTGTTTGCCAACAAGTTTCTTTCACTCGACCGCACACGTTTCTACTACAAGCTGAACCTTTCCTGCTACGACAAGAAAATTGTGGCACGCATCTACGACATCCGCTACTGGTATGAGGAGGAACGCGAAGGAGGTTCGAAGTACAAAGCCGAAGAATGGATTACCGACGAATGGGCTGTGAACAAGAAGGGAACCAAACTGGCTAAGAAAAGCGGCAAATTCAGAAGGAAAACAATAGACCGCATAGAAGAAATCTTCAACAATTTGGAGACATTCATCAACCGGAAAGCAATCAAAAGCATCATGGAGTGATACAAAGTGGCAAAATACTTGCCACTTTTTTCACTTTTTGATAGAGATACAAGAAATATCATGTAACTTTGCAGTCGTTTATGACGAAAACAAAAGAACAGATAAAGGAACTGATAGGGCAAGGTGCACAGAAGGAAGCCATTGAGCAACTGAACCAACTGATAGAAGAAGGGAAAGGCGATGACGAATTGTACTACCTGCGGGGCAATGCCCACCGCAAGTCGGGTGACTGGCAACAAGCACTGAACAACTATCTGGAGGCCATCAGCCTGAATCCGCAAAGCCCGGCCACCGAGGCCCACTGGATGTTGATGGAAATTCTTGAGTTCTACAACAAGGACATGTATAATCAATAAAAAAAATAATTCATAAATCAAAAGAATATGGCAAAGATCAAAGGAGCTACAGTCGTGGACACCGAACGATGCAAGGGATGCAATCTGTGTGTGGTGGCATGTCCATTGGATGTACTGGAGCTGACTTCCAAGGAAGTGAACAAAAAGGGCTACCACTTTGCCCACCAAGTGAAAGAAGATACTTGTACAGGCTGTGCCGCCTGTGCTACCGTGTGTCCCGACGGCTGTATCGCAGTTTACCGGGTAAAGGAGGGATGATAGTGACGGACTACGAAATTGTCCCAACTTAAAAACTTTTAAAGGTAAAAACTAAAAAAAATCAATATAATGGCAACAGAAAAAGAAGTTGTACTGATGAAGGGTAACGAAGCCATTGCACACGCGGCCATCCGCTGTGGAGCAGACGGTTACTTCGGTTACCCCATCACTCCCCAATCGGAAGTATTGGAAACATTGGCTGAGCAGAAGCCTTGGGAGACCACCGGCATGGTGGTGCTTCAGGCTGAGAGCGAAGTGGCCTCTATCAACATGGTATATGGTGGTGCCGGTGCGGGCAAGCGTGTGCTCACCTCATCGTCAAGCCCTGGTGTGAGCCTCATGCAGGAGGGAATCTCCTACATTGCAGGCTCCGAATTGCCCTGCCTCATCGTGAACGTGATGCGCGGCGGTCCGGGTTTGGGAACCATCCAACCCAGTCAGGCCGACTATTTCCAGAGTGTAAAGGGTGGCGGACATGGCGACTACCGCCTTATTGTGTTGGCTCCGGCCTCGGTGCAGGAGATGGCGGACTTCGTTGACCTGTCGTTCGAACTGGCCTTCAAGTATCGCAATCCAGCCATGATACTGTCCGACGGTGTCATTGGTCAGATGATGGAGAAGGTGGTGCTCCCCCCCTTCAAGCCTCGCCGTACGGAGGAGGAAGTTCTTGCCGAATGTCCCTGGGCCACCACCGGACGAAACAAGAACCGCCAGCCGAACATCATCACTTCATTGGAACTTGACCCGGCAGAAATGGAAAAGCGCAACATCCAATTGCAGGCCAAATACCGCCTCATTGAGGAGAATGAAGTACGCTACGAAGAGATTAACTGCGACGACGCTGAATACTTGATTGTAGCCTTCGGCTCATGTGCCCGCATTGCACAGAAAGCTATGGACGATGCTCGTGCACAAGGTATTAAAGTGGGACTGTTGCGCCCCATCACATTGTGGCCGTTCCCTAGCAAACAGATTGCCGAGCGTGCCAAGCAGGTGAAGGGAATCCTGTCGGTGGAAATCAATGCCGGACAGATGGTAGAGGACATCAAGTTAGCCGTGGGCGGTAGCGTACCCGTCGATCACTTCGGCCGCTTGGGCGGCATCGTGCCCGACCCCGATGAAGTAGTGAATGCTTTGAAGGAGAAATTGATGTAATGTACAAAAGAGAGACATGGATACCTATCGGATAAGAACCATACTGAACATCGTGTTCCTCATCGGGGCCGCAACCTCAGTCATTTGCTACTATGCAGTGGAGGACTATCACGTGTTCCTCTATGTATGCTTGGCCTCCATTTTCGTAAAGTTGGTAGAGTTTCTCCTTCGCTTTTTATTCTAAATTCAATAAAGAAAACAATCATGATAAAAGAAGATATCATCAAACCGGAGAATCTGGTTTACAAGAAACCGACTCTGATAAACGACGTGCCCATGCATTACTGCCCGGGATGTAGCCACGGTGTGGTACACAAACTCGTCGCCGAAGTCATTGAAGAGATGCAGATGGAAGAGAAAACCATCGGTGTCTCTCCCGTAGGATGTGCCGTATTTGCCTACAAGTATATCGACATTGACTGGCAGGAGGCTGCCCACGGCCGTGCCCCCGGCGTAGCCACAGCCATCAAGCGCCTGTGGCCCGATCGTCTGGTATTCACCTACCAAGGCGACGGCGACTTGGCCTGCATCGGTACGGCTGAAACCATCCATGCACTGAATCGTGGCGAAAACATCACCATCATCTTCATCAACAATGCCATCTATGGCATGACTGGCGGACAGATGGCTCCCACAACCCTTGTGGGCATGAAGACCGCCACTTGCCCCTACGGCCGCGACGTAGCACTGCACGGATACCCCCTGAAGATGACCGAAATTGCTGCACAGTTGGAAGGCACGGCATACGTCACCCGCCAATCGGTTCACACGGTTGCCGCCATCCGCAAGGCAAAGAAAGCCATCCGCAAGGCATTCGAGAACTCCATGGCCGGCAAGGGAAGCAACCTCGTGGAAATCGTTTCAACCTGCAACTCCGGTTGGAAAATGTCGCCCGAAAAGGCCAACAAATGGATGGAAGAGAACATGTTCAAGTTTTATGAATTAGGAGATTTGAAGGACAAATAATATGAAAGAAGAAATCATTATAGCCGGATTCGGCGGACAGGGCGTACTCTCAATGGGTAAGATTCTGGCCTATTCGGGCCTGATGGAAGATAAGGAAGTGAGCTGGATGCCCGCTTATGGTCCCGAACAACGTGGCGGTACGGCCAACGTGACAGTCATCGTCAGCGACGACCGCATCTCATCACCCATCCTCAGCCAGTACGACGTGGCCATCATCCTGAACCAACCCTCGTTGGAGAAGTTTGAGAACAAAGTGAAACCGGGCGGCATCCTGATGTACGACGGCTATGGCATTGCCGAAGCACCCACACGAAAGGACATCCGCGTATATCGCATCGATGCCATGGATGCTGCCGCTGAAATGGGTAACGCCAAGGCTTTCAACATGATTGTGCTCGGCGGATTGCTGAAACTGAAGCCGATGGTGAACATCGACAGCGTGGTGAAAGCTCTGCGCAAGACCCTGCCCGAACGCCATCACCACCTTATCCCCATGAACGAGGAGGCCATCCGCAAGGGCATGGAGATTGTCAAGGAGGCGTAAGACAAGGACTTCAAATAACTTTTAAGCACGAATTACACGAATTTACAAGGTTGAAATCACCATCCTGTATAATCCGTGTAATCCGCGCTTTTATTTCTTATTGGTCATTAAATCTTATGACAGTTCATCAATACGCTTTTTCGAAAGCCCTCATAGCAGCCGCCGGACGCCCTTCCATAGTAAAAGCCCCCATATTGTACGCATCCCATTCCAATTGGGTATAGACAGCAGGTTTCCACCACCCATGCTCCTGGGGTTCCCAATAGAACACCCCCAAACAGGAATCCAATTCTTTGACGCGTGTCACGAAATCAGTCAATACGGTAGCTGCCAATTCCTCATTGGCTTCAGACTTCACACCCACCTCGCACAACATCACTGGTTTACCGTATGCCTTGGCCCATTTGCTGATATGTGCCAAAGCCAGATTGTTCATCTCCTGCCACGGCTTTGATGTTGTTTGCGGATAATGTGAGAGACCAATGATGTCCATCTTTCCACCCAATTTATAGAACTTATTGAACCACCAGTCGTTGTTGTCCCACGCATTGTCAATGTGAACGATTACTTGTGCATCGGGCAAGATTTCTTTTACTGCGTCGTATCCGGCATTACTCAAGTCTATATAGTTTTGCCAACCATTCTCCAAGTCACCGGAATTGTCCCACAACTGTCCTTGAGGCCACAACATTCCGTTACGTGTCTCGTTACCTACCTGTACCCAACGAGGAATTATCTCCTCGGCTTTCAAGGCCGACAACACTTCCTTGGTATGACTGACAAGCAACTTTTTCACCTCCTCATGGCTCCTGCCGGTCCATGCCGATGGGATATTCTGACGACTGGGGTCAGCAAACCAGTCGCTATAATGGAAGTTTATCATCACATCCATCCCTAATGCATTGGCCCGACGTGCCTTCACCAAGACATCAGGCAGGTTGCAATAGTTACAATACTTCTTTTCAGGATTCACCCACACACGCAAGCGCACGGCGTTCATCCCCAATCGTTTCATCAATTCAAAGCAATCGGCAGCCTTTCCTGCGGTATCATAGAATACCACCCCATCGGCTTCCATCTCTGTCACCCAACCCATGTCGGCACCTTTAACAAAAGGATGCATTACAGTTTTAACGGGTTCTTGAAACGAAGCGGAATCAGCAGCAACTTCCGTCTCAGCACTCTTCCCAACATTTTTCCCTTGGCCACGACTGTTGCATGAACAAAACAGCAGAAGCGAAACAACAAGAGTAGATAAACAAATGTAAATTTTCGTATTTTTCATATCCATTCAATAAATTGCTGCAAAAATAACAATAAATCGAATAAGAAACAGGGGTTTAATCAATGAATTTGCATTTTCTTCATTAAAAGCAAATAAATTTGGGAATTTATGAAAGAAATGTTTGACGGTTTGCGCATTCTTAGTAACTTTGCCCAATATTATATATAAATAAGGTATTATTAACTAAATAATAAACGCGTTATGAAGATTTCTCATATCGAGCATTTGGGAAT
>CAZDAN010000093.1:1735-7761 GCA_964503565.1 uncultured Bacteroides sp. | reverse complement strand
AGCTTCGTTCATCAATGGCGTGCCGCCCCTTCGTGGTTAGGCGGATTACAAAGAGGAACGGGCACTCAAATCCTTCTACTCGGAGTTTCATCATCATCACTGGTACGGCCATTTTCAGATTCCAATCACATTGCACCACACAAAAAATTCCCGTTAAGGAAAAACACCATGTTTCGCTTAACGGGAACTTCAAATATGTCTTTAAAGAGTCAACCCTGCCATTCTACCAAAAGACAAGGAGCGGTTTCATCGTGCGAGCTGTTTTTTCAGTCTTTCTTCCGCATTCTTTATCATGTCCAATGTGCCACTTCCGTCTGACACATATTTCACTACCATGTCGGCATAGTCGATGGCTTCGGTCAAGGCATTGGTCGGATGTGAAACTGTTGCTTCTTTTGCCTTCTTCATGATGTCGAGCAATTCCTTCAAATCCTCCAACTCGGCCAAGTTACCGGGTCGCATGGTGTTGATGGCTGCATTGAGCGAAGCCACCACGTCGTTTATGTCCTGAACCTTAGCAGACTTATCGGCTTGCAAAGCCTTTGCCTGAGTCAATACGGTTATCAGGTTTGCATATCCGTGAGGTGCCCAAGGTGCATGGTCAGGCACTTTCACTTCCATTGCCATCCATGCTTCTTGTGCTTGACGACGCTCCTCAGCCACTTGGATGAGTTCTGCAAAAGCCTGCTTGTCGGCTATTGATTCATATTCGTGCATGTTATCTATCATGTGGATGCGCAGATAGTGGGTGGAGTTGCGGTCGGCATAATAGTCGGGCACGAAAGTGCGGTTGCCAAGAGTGAGTGTATAGAGGTTGCCGTGTGTACCTTCTTCAGAGGTTGGTGCATTGGCTTTTATAGAATCAAGATGAGAGTCCATATAGACATTTCCTTGAAAATAGTCGTCTATTCCGGTGGTTGCCATGGCAAGTGGACCATACATCAATGTACCCATCCATTCCGATGGAGTGGCTTCGGTCTTTCCTGAGTTTGCAATTATGGTCTCCATCTTGTCCGGACCATAGTGGATATGCTTTGTAAAGGGCATAACCACTTCTACCACATCGCCTTCCTTCCACTTACGTGAAGGAATCTCCACGTAGCTCGAAGGTTGATATTGGGCAGCTATGGATTGACCGTTCAGCTTCACGTCAAAACCTTCGGTAGCCCAATAAGGAACGCGAAGTTTCATTGCAAACTTGGCTTTACCTTCCACGATACGCAACACTGAACGTTCGGCCGGCCAGCGGCATTCTTGACGAAGCGTGATACCTTTCTCTTTCCACGTAGCCGTAGTAGGCATATAGAGGCCTACCCACAACGTGTTCTTCGAGGTAAAGTAGGTGGCTTCCTGATATTTCACATGATTCTCGGAGCCTGTACCTCCACAACATGACTCTTGTGGAGTGCGGTTACCCCAAGGTTTGGAAGCATTCATACCTACGGCATAGTGATAGGTAGTCAGGTAATGAGTGGGATGCAGCGAACCTACAATCTGGTTATAGAGAACCCGTTCGTAATAGTCCATATACGCAGCATTGTCGGGGTCATAGCAATTCAAGTCTTTGGTCAGTTTGGCCAGGTTGTAGGCACAGCAGGTTTCGTTCAGTGTCGGATTAAGAGAAAGTTGTCCGTTGCGGTCAGTCGTTGCGTTGGTGTTCATGCTCAACACTTGGGTATAAGGCTGACGGAACATTTCACCATTACCCACACCACCGGTCGAGTAGGCATAACGTCCCTGAATCATCTGCCAGAAGTTGAGTGCCAAGTTGTAGTAGTAGGGGTCTGCATTTCCGCGATAGCTGCGCAAGGCACTTGTAATCTTTGGAATATGTTGGTTTGCGTGGCGTGTACGGATGTCATCGATGTTCTTTGAAAGCGGTTCGTAGAAAGCAGGGCTGTCAAAGAACGAAGCAGCTTCCAGCAGTTTCTTCTTCTCGTCTTTGTTCTTCACCATTTCAGACAAGCGGCTGAGCGATTCTCCCGTACCACCATCTTCACCGGCAATGTACATATTCCACATTTCATAGCGATTGCCCGGTTTGGTACGTCTCTCTTCACGCGTTCCTTCGGTTTCCACATAAGTGCGATGATGCAGACGGTTCCATATCCAGAGTCCCATATCCTTGGCTATAAGGAGGGCTTTGTCGGCTATCTCTTCATCGTCCACATAAGTGGCTATGTCGATAAGTCCCGCCAACTGCTTGTGAATGGAGTAGTAGGGGGCCCACACCCAATCGCTGTTGTTATAGGGGCGATACATTTCAATGAGTGCCGCATGATGAGCCGGTATGGCATTCAGGTAACCATATCCGTATTTGGTGTATTCCCGTTTGTGTTGGTCAAAGGCTTCCCACGTACCTTTCATATTGCGCAACTCTTCTTCGGGTGCAAAGTCGCGTGCTTCCCAATAACGTCCCAATGAATCGTTCCATACGAACGTACGCTCCTGACATTGGCGGAGTTCGTTCACCATACGACTGATGCGACTGCGAAGAGAATCCTTCTGTGCTTGATTTCCGCTGCTTGCAAAGGCGAAGGCAAGTGCCGACATATAGTGTCCCGAACCATGTCCTTTCAGTTTCGTTGTAGGCGAGTCCCATCCGTCGGCTACGGTATATCCGTCTGTAGGCAAACCATACGTGTCGCGGTAGTTATAGAGTTGTTGGCTAACGTCCCAACTGAGAATGGTACGGATAGCCAAATCGCGATTACTTGTCAAGCGGTTGTTTCCTTCTACTGTCACTTGATTCAAAGGCAGAGGTTCAGCCGTCGGACGATGGTCCGGTGTTTGGTATTCCTGCTTTACCACACTGACATCCGCCTTTATGGGATAACCTTGTGAAGTGGTCGGGTCACCAAGAATGAAACCTTCGATTTCATACGTTCGTCCGGCAGGATATTGCGACTCATCAGCCAACTCCTGCTCAGCAGCCAACGCACTGTTTCCCCATCGGACTTGTCGCCAAGAACCTGTGTCATCATTATAGGTAACCCACACCAAGTGAGGCAAACGTGGGACAGTACCTGCGGGAGATTCTACACGAATAGTCTCAGTACGAACAATCTGTCTGGGACCATTGTCTGCAAACGACAATACGGTACACAGATGCAACATGCCCCCCGTCAGTACGGCAGTGTATTTAAGGTTCATAAAACTTGTTTTTTATAGTTATATAGAAATTTCAGGCAAATGTAAGGATAAAAATCGGGAACCACAACAAAAAGTCACGCTTTCATTCCCCGTTCAGTCAAATAGAGGCCGACAAGAATCAACAAACTGCCGACAATGAAGTAAGGTGTTATCTTTTCACCCAACACAAGGCTGGCTGCCACAATGGTAGCCAACGGATTGAGATAGACCCAGTTCGTAGCCTCCACCGTACCCAGTCGGCTGATACACCAGTTCCAAGCCAAGAAACAGAGCATGGAAGCCACACATCCCAAAAAGAGCAGATTACCCAACACCGCAGGTTGCACCAACAGCTCGAAGGAAGGAAAACCCGGCACAAACAAGTAATAGGGTAGGATGGTGAGCACGCCGTAAAAGAACACTTTGCGAGTGATGAAAAGCGAAGAATAGCGTTGCAAAGCAGGCTTCATCAACAACGAATAGAATGCCCAACAAAGGCAAGCCACAAAAGCCAACATGTCACCAACGGGAGAAAGCTGAAGTACAAAACGGCCGTTCAACACCACGATAATCATACCAATGCAAGCTACAACGGAACCTGTAACCTGACGGCTCTTCAACGGATGGCCACGAAAAAACAACCGATGAGCCAACATGGTGAAAAGCGGACACGAACAGACTATGAGCGAAGCATTCGTTGCCGTCGTAAACCTCAATGCCTCGTTCTCAGCCAAGAAATAGACTGAACCTCCCATAATACCCAATGCCACCATCAGCAACTCATCCTTCCATGAACGGGCAAACCACGTGTGATTCGTATGCTTGCGCCACAACAATGAGAAGCCGAGCATCAACACATAAGCAATGATGAACCGCAAAGTGAAGATTTCAGCCGGAGATATTCCGGCAGCAATCAACAACTTGGTCCACACAAACGTAGTGCCCCAAATGACCACAGTGACAAAAGCCACCAAGTGTGGCCAGAAAAGAGAGTTTTGCATCTTCATATATATCTTGAAAGAAAAAAAGCCCTCCGCTTGAATGCGGAAAGGCTTTTCCTGTTTGTTTGAGATAAATCGAAATTAAAAAATGGGTGAAGCTTATGCTTCTGCAGGAGCCTCTTCAGTAGCGGGAGCCTCTTCTGCGTTAGCAGCAGCTTCGGCCTCGGCCTTAGCAGCAGCTTCAGCAGCCTTCTTCTCAGCTACCTTCTTAGCAATCTCCTCGTTCACCTTCTTTTCAGCCTCCAAACGAGCCTTAGCTTCGGCCTTCTTAGCCTCCTCGTTCTTGGCAATCAGTTGGTTCAAGCCATTCTGCTTGTCCTTCTTCCATGCCTCAAACTTTGCCTGTGCGGCAGCTTCGTCAAAAGCGCCTTTCTTCACACCACCCTGCAAGTGCTTCATCATGTAAACACCTTCGCGAGAAAGGATGTTACGGGCAGTGTCAGTAGGTTGCGCTCCGCAGTTTACCCAGTAAAGTGCGCGTTCAAAATTCAAATCTACTGTGGCAGGATTGGTGTTAGGATTATAAGTACCAATCTTCTCAGTAAACTTACCATCACGTGGTGCTCTCGAGTCAGCAATCACAATAGAATAAAAGGCGTAGCCCTTACGACCATGACGCTGCAATCTGATTTTTGTTGCCATTCTTTTTCTTTTGTTTTTTTGTTAATTAAAATGATTTGAATGTGCCAATAACCCGTATTAGCGGCCGCAAAAGTACTGCTTTATTTTTGATTGACAAAGCTTTTACCCTCTTTTTTTACGATTTTCACCCCAATCGGCAGTTTCAGGTTTCAAGTTTCAGGTGTATTGTCATCCTGAGCGAAGTTTATGGAGTCGAAGAATCTGACGCACACCCATCGTAGGGGAGCCCCTACAGGTTACAGCGGATTACTTCCCGTTCCACCTTCATCAGTTCCACCACCGGTTTCTTCCTCATCGGCAGCTGAACCGTCCGAAGCCTTCTTCTCCTCATCAGCCCAAAGGAACCAGTCAACCGCCTCGGGTTGCATCGAGCGTGTAGCCACTGTCTTGTCAGCATTGCGAGTCATCTCCGGAACAAACCTCACGCGGATGCTCTTAATCTGAGCACTTGAAACCTCATCCTCCGTCTCCACACCCTGCTTCTGCGCGTTGATGGTATAGCGGAAACTTCCAAGTCCCTCCAACGAAACACTGCGGCCTTGCGCCATAAAAGTGCTCATCACCGTACCCAACTCACTCAGCACAGCCAACGTGTCACTGAGCGTCACCGTCGAGCGGTCGCTCAGAGCCTTACCCAACTGTTTCGTACTCACCTGCTTGCCTACCGTGATAGCCTGCGGATAGTAAAGCCCGCTCTTCTTCTGCAATCTTGCCTTGTAAAATGCCATAATTCAAAATTCTCCTTTCTTTTAATTAGTTAAACAACATAAATAAACAAACACTTTTCACACTTCCCGACCACCCCCTTGTTCATTCCACGAATGAATGCGGTTCATTCACCGACTGAATGCCCTTCATTCCACGAGTGAATGAGGCCGTTCCATGTTGTCATACAAACACCTCGCGCGCACAACGTATCCTTTTGACGTTGTAAAGATACGACATTTTCCCGACCCCATACGCGCTACACACCGCTACGTAGCGATAAGTTGCGCTCGGAAAAATAAGTCCCTTTAGAAAGAAAACAAGTGTGCAAGAATTTTGGAAAACGACAAAAAATCCGTACCTTTGTACCATGTTTAACAAATTAGAAGAGAAAAGAACAACAATGGAAAATCCCCGTACTTATGGCAAAGGCGAGCTTGCCTCACTTTATGCTCCCAACATTGCTCCATCATCCGCCTGCAAGCGTCTCACAGCATGGATGCTCCATCATCCAACCCTCATGAGCGACCTCCGCCAAACAGGCTA
>CAZDAN010000093.1:0-1635 GCA_964503565.1 uncultured Bacteroides sp. | reverse complement strand
CGGATTGCGCGGATAAATTATACCATGCCCTCTCTGTCATGCTGAGCGACAAAATGATGAAGGAAAAAACAAGAAAAATCCGTGTAATCCGCGAAATCCGCGCCTAAAAATATTTCATTCAGAGGACTGCAAGGAGGTCAAGCAAAGAGGAAAAAGAAATATTCAATTTATTTGCATCACTATGTCGTAAATTTATATGTTAATACTTGTTAATATCTGTTTTATTATGTATCTTTGCGCTATGAAGACATTTGAAAGACTACCCGAACCAGAATGCCTGAACATTCCACAAAGAATGTTGAAACGGTATGTCAGCAAGGAAGAAGAATTCCTCTTGCTGTGCATGTCCGTTTGCATAAAGCTGAACTATGAGGATAGTCGCATGTCAAACGTCACGGTCGAAAAAATCAGGAAATTGCTCGGTTGTAAAAAAGAACATGCCTGCGCACTATTGAGGATGGCCAAGATGGACAAATTCCTATTCACCTACAATGCGGAAGACAACAGTCTGACGGCAAACAATTTCAAGAAACGATACACCCGAAAAACTACCGACAAATACGGCCGCGACATTTGGTGTATAAGTGTCGTTCAACTGAAAAGGTTTAACATTAATCCCACAACAAGAGAAAAAGAGAGAATACACTACACCCTGCGTAAAGTTGCCAAAGAACTGAGAAAACTACTCGCAATCCACACCATCGACATTGCCGAGCGCAAAGATAAGTATGTTAAGGATAAGGTGAACTTGTTCAAGCGTGAAACCATGTTGACACACAAGGAACTGTGCGTAATCTTAGGACTTTACAACACGAAGGCCGTATATCGCCTCATACGCGAACTGATGCAAGAGGGACGCATCACGAGAGTGAAACGTTGCGAACTACGCTTCATTGGCAATTATCGATCGGAGGGCGACGAAGCCATCAATGAAAAATGCTGCGGCATACACACAACCGTCATCGACAATCGTACGGGTTCTGTCTATGAAGCCATACCTAACAAGTATGGCATCGTGCATGGTCATGGATGTTCGCGTCACATCATCCTCAACCACAAAAGAAGGTTGAAGGAATATTTGCCAAAATTGAAACAGGATTATTCAAACTTCGACGTAACGTATGATTGGTATTGCCACTAAAACAACCGTTTTTTTGTGTGGTTCCAAAATGTCCACCTTCTTGTATAAGAATATTTTTCGTTCTTATACAACAAGTATGCTGTATATATATAATAATCAACACACTAAACTACAGTTGAATTATATATCAAGCCTACAGTTGAATAATATACATCAAGTTTATACCAAACCTTATGTTGAATTTTATAATATACCAACACAGGCTACATCAAGTTTGAATTATAAAAAAGCGATATCTGCTTTTTTCTTTTCCAAACCTTTTGCCGTTCAAGAAATGTTTCCTACCTTTGTGGCGTGCTTACCTGCATAAGGTACGAGCACAAGACATTTTGATTGCTCATTTCTCTACCGAATCACCACCTCGAAAAGAAGAAAGCGAGCTATTCTATAATCAAATCCAATACGCATTGGGGTTTGCGCTATAAGCGTAGGCTTAACAGGTCAGCACCACGGGCTTTTCAAGCACTACGTGCTTTCCAGCCTCGATAGCCTTC
>CAZDAN010000092.1:0-7838 GCA_964503565.1 uncultured Bacteroides sp. | reverse complement strand
TTGAGGAATTGTGGCATCTGTCGTTCTTGAAAAAGATACCCGTCTATCTGAAAAAACAACGGATATTCAAAAAACTGTTGACAAAAACATTGATGGATATAAAGCCCGATATTACAGTATCTTTGTTGAGGCGGGATATAAATTTTATCACTTCCATTAAGGATGGAAGCAAGAAAATAGGAGAAATTCATGTCAATAAACTTAATTATAGAAATTTCGAGATAAATAATACTAATTTCGTAAAAGAACTATTCTCGAAATGGTGGATGAATAATTTGATTTCCAAACTTAAAAGGTTAGACAAATTCATTGTTCTTAGCCAAGAGGATAAAGAATATTGGTATGATCTGAATAATGTGGAGGTTATTTCCAATCCATTACCTTTTGTTTCTAAAAAGGAATGTACGATGAGTGCATATAAAGTCATAGCAGTTGGAAGGTGTGTGTACCAAAAAGGTTTTGACCTTTTACTGAATGCATGGAAAATAGTCAGTCAAAAACATATTAATTGGGAATTATATATATATGGGAATGGGAATAAACTTCCCTATATAGAGCAAATTAATAAAAACAATATAAAGAATTGTTTTTTAGAAGATGCAGTTAATAACATTGAAGATAAATATGCCGAAAGTTCCATTTTTGTTTTAAGCTCACGATTCGAAGGGTTCGGTATGGTTCTTGCAGAAGCCATGTCGTGCGGGCTTCCTTGTGTCTCTTTTGCTTGCCCTTGTGGTCCTAAAGATATGATAAATGATGGAGTTGATGGATTGCTTGTAGAAAATGGTAATGTTGAAGAACTTGCCAATAAAATATGTTATTTGATAGAAAATGAAGAGGTGCGAATTAATATGGGTCACCAAGCAAAAATGAATATTCAGCGTTATAGCAAGGAGAATGTTATGAAGCAGTGGCAAACCCTTTTTGATGAATTGATGTGTAAATAGCCTGTGATTATGTCCAATAAAATAGTATATCTTTTAGGAGCATTGCATAAGCCCGACAATATATTGCGGATTCTTTGCCAGAAAATAAATTGGTTGGCTGATAATACGGAATATGAGATTCATGTGGTACTGACTGAACAAACACATAAGCCGCCATGCTATAAGTTATCTTCTAAAGTGCAGGTCGTGAATTTAGGAATAAATTATGACGAGCTGTCCAAATATTCCTATGGCAGGAGATTTTTCAGTTATTTGAAGAAGCAAAAGGTATATGAAAAACGATTGAAAACTTTTTTGTTGGAGGTTGCTCCTGCAATTACAGTGGCTGTCTCATACCGTGAAGCCTCTTTCTTATACAAAATCAAGGATGGCAGTTATAAGTTGGGAGAGATTCACTTCGACAAAAGGACGTTCAGGGAGGTGAACTACAAGTTTCTTCCTGTATGGTTAAATCATTGGGCGACTCTCTTTCTGCGTTTCCACATTGTTCATAAAATGACAAAGATGGATTTGCTTGTAACTGAAACAGAAGAAGTCACGAACGAATGGAAAAAGTTTGTATCTCATGTCGTCTTTATTCCCAATCCGTTGAAAGAATATCCTGAAATAGAAACGGAAGATACGAAAAAAGTTTTGGCGATAGGAGACTTCTGCCAAGGAAAAGGATTTGACCAGTTGATTCAGGCCTGGGAACGTATTGCTCCCAAATACCAGGAGTGGCGTCTTCATTTATACGGTGATGGCGACCAGGAGCCTTATAAGGAAATGATACGGGATCGTAAGTTGAGCAGAAGTATCCAATGTTATTCCCGCCCTGATAATTTGTACGATATATATGCCCGTTATTCATTGTTGGTACAAACTTATGAACATGACAAATTTGGTCGCCATTTGATGGAGGCTATGGCATTTGGTCTTCCGTGCATTGCATACGATGTGCCTTATGGTCCAAAGGAACTGATTCAAGACGAGAAGAATGGTTTCCTGGTCGTATCCGGTCATTTGTCTGATTTTACATCCAAATTGGGGATTATTATACACGACGAAGACTATCGTCGCGAGATGCAGCAACAGGCTCGTCAGAGCGTCCGACCTTACATGTTAGAAAATATAATGCCACATTGGATTGAGATATTCGAGAAATTATCTCATGGATTAAAGTCGTATTGAAAGAATTGTTGTATATTTGTCGAGTTTTTCAAAGCATTTGCTTATGCGTTGGTATCAGAAATACTTGTCGGTATATGAAAAACCTTATTCTGAGGTGTCCGGGTCAGTTGTTAATGTGGTAAGAGACAATCTTGCCCGTTTGCAAAGTGATTCACCTTTGGTCACCGTTTCGGTGATTGCCTACAATGAGGAAAAACATTTGTTAGCTTGCCTTTGGTCGTTGAGCGAGATGCAGTGTCGTTATCCGGTTGAAATCATAGTTATTAATAATAATTCAAGTGATTCAACTCCTCTGATTCTTGAAAAATTAGGCGTTACATGGTATACTGAGTTGAAAAAAGGTCCAGGACACGCCAGAAATTGTGGTTTACAGAATGCTAGAGGTTTGTATCATTTATGTATTGATGCAGATACTCTATACCCTTGCCACTATGTAGAGGGTATGGTTCAAGAATTACAAAAGGAAAAAGTTTCTTGTGTTTATGGATTGTGGAATTTTATTCCGGATGTTGGATATCCGCGTTGGCAATTAAGAATATATGAAATTCTACGGAATGTCTTTTTATATGCTCAAAACATTAAAAGACCAGAATTGTGTGTTCGTGGTATGGCCTTTGGATTTAAGACGGCAATAGGACGTAAAATAGGTTTCCGTAATGATATTGTAAGAGGGGAAGACGGTTCTATGGCGTTAGCTATGAAACCATATGGACAATTAAAATTTGTGACTTCCTCGAGTTTGGTCGTTTATACAGGATTAGGTACTTTGAAATCCGACGGCTCCTTTTTCAACAGTTTTAAGGTTCGCATGGTGAAGGCCATTAAGGGAGTGGGACGATTGTTTACCCGCAAGGAATCATATGAAGATACAGATGATAATATAATAAAGGAATAGGATGAGTATGCTTGAATGTGTGTTTTGGCTATGTATAGCCTTGGTTTTCTATACATATATCGGATATGGCATAGTGCTCTATCTGATGGTGAAGGTGAAAGAACTTTTCTTCAGACGCAAAGCGCATCTGCAACCCGAAGAAGACTCCCTCCCGGATGTGACTCTGCTCGTCGCAGCCTACAACGAAGAGGATGTGATAAAGGAAAAGATGGAAAATTCTTTGGCGTTGGATTATCCTTCCAAGAAGTTACATTTTTTATGGGTGACGGACGGTTCAACCGACCGGACAAATTTCCTACTTGAGCAATATGCCTGCGTGAAGATTCTCTTTCATTCTGAACGGCGGGGGAAAACGGCGGCTCTGAATCGGGCGATGAAGCATGTGAAGACACCGATAGTCGTCTTTACAGATGCCAATACGATGATCAACAAAGACTCCATTCGGGAAATTGTTGCTTGCTTCAGCGATGTCAAGGTCGGATGTGTTGCCGGAGAAAAGCGCATAGCCGTGAAGGATAAGGACAATGCTGCTGGAGGGGGCGAAGGATTGTACTGGAAATACGAATCCGCCCTGAAGCGTCTGGACAGCCGTCTATATTCGGCCATGGGAGCCGCCGGTGAATTGTTTGCCATCCGTACGGAACTGTTTGAAGTCATGGATAGTGACACATTATTGGATGATTTTATCCTGTCTATGCGTATTGTCCAGCGGGGATATAAGATTGCTTATTGCGCCGAAGCGTATGCGATAGAAAACGGTTCTGCAAACATGAATGAAGAGGAGAAACGTAAGGTACGCATCGCAGCCGGTGGGCTTCAAAGCATCTGGCGCTTACGCGCATTGCTGAATGTCTTCCGATATGGCATTGTTTCCTTCCAGTATATCTCCCATCGTGTGCTCCGGTGGTCGGTCACTCCATTGGCCTTGTTCGCTTTGCTTCCATTGAACATGCTGCTTGTCGGCTCGTCTGAGGGTGTTTGGCATGTGGTCTATTGGGGGGTGTTAGTGGCGCAACTTCTTTTTTACCTGTCGGCCTTTGTCGGAGAGCTTTTGGCAAAAAAGAATATAAAGAACAAGTTCCTTTATGTGCCATATTATTTCCTGTTTATGAACAGCAACGTCGTGAGAGGCGCCGTCTATTTGAGGAAAAAGAAAGGGAGCGGAGCCTGGGAAAAGGCCAAAAGGGCTTGAGCGGTATGCTCAATGCTGTCAGACGATAAAAAAGCTGCATCGGTATTCTCCGTGCAGCTTTTTTTACTTATTCACCCAAATATTCGACTATCATAGCATTCAGTTCAGCTGCTACGATGGGCTTGGCCATGTATCCGTTGCATCCGGCCCCTATGGCTTTTTGTTTGTCACTGTCAAAAGCATTGGCAGTAAGTGCGATGATGGGAACTACTGAGTTCGTTTTCCGGATTTCCTGAGTTGCCCCCAATCCATCCATTATGGGCATCTTGATGTCCATAAGAATCAGGTCAGGCTTATTCGATTGGTACAATTCAACGGCTTCCAATCCATTATAGGCTCTGATTAAGTTGTACTTTTTTCTTAAGACGATATTCAACAACAAAAAATTGCTGTCAGTGTCTTCTGCAATCAATATCGTTTTCATTTTATTCTGTTTTTAAAGTTTAAGGTCAATGTCAGGGAGGTTGTCATTCACTGAGGCCTCCTTTTCTCTTATGGTGCAACAAAATTAGGCATTTAAATTGAATTGTGCAATGTTTTTTTGTATATTTGCCCCAAAATTTATACATCTTTATACAATAAAGTCCATTATGGGTAAATTAGCATTATATAAATTTGGTTATTTCATGTCAATTGTACTGACATTTGTGTTGACGGTTGTTACAGTTTTGGGAGCATTTGCCGGAAACATCAGTCCTAAACTGAATATGTTTATGACGGCTCTTGGGTTTGCCCTGCCGGTTTTGCTGATAGTCAATGCGGTTGCGCTGCTCTATTGGCTTGTCCGCCGCAAATACTGGTTTTTATTGCCGGCTTTGGCTTTGTTTGCCAACTTCCATTTCATTTCAGCCACCATCCAATTGGTGTCAGGAGGAGAAGCACCTGATGGGTATATGCTGAAGATTATGACATTGAATGCACGCAACTTTGTGAATGACGAACAGGACGACTCGGTTGATGAGATTAAGAATTTCATAGAAGACGAAAGCATCAATGTGGTCTGTTTTCAGGAATATCGCGATTTCGTTTCCGGCCGTCCCGAGCGTATAAGCAAGTTTCTGAGCTCTATTTTTCCGCATCAGTATGTGTCGGGCAGTGTGGCTACCTTCAGCAAATTTCCTATTGCCAAAAAGGATTACATCACCTTCCGCGAGTCGAACAACTGTGCCCAATGGGTCGATTTGGAGGTCAACCAGGGGAAAGTGATACGCATTTTCAATGTACACATGCAGACAACGGGCGTAAACAGTGCTTTGCGCCAGGCTGCCAAGATGGAGCAAAAGGGTATCTCAGTGGACAATGCCCAGCGTGCATCAATGGTAACCAACCGCATGGGGTACGAATATATCCGCCGGGCTGAGCAAGCCGACATTATATCTGACATCGTAAAGGAGACCAGCGGCCCGATGGTGTTGTGTGGAGACTTGAACGACACACCGGCCTCCTATACATACAAGCGTTTGAAGGGACGGATGGAAGACGGATTCAAGTCGGCCGGAAAGGGATATATGTACACCTATCGGGGAGCTAAGGGATTGATGAGAATCGACTATATCTTCCATTCGGAAGAGCTTGGTGGAGTCAACTATTACACAAGCGACCAAAATTGGAGCGACCACAATCCTGTGATTATGGGAATGAATCTGCCTGATTAAAGTCGCTGAATTTCAGCGTTCAAAGATAACGAAAAATCTATCAGCTGTCCGACCTCTATCTGTCAGCTGATAGATTTTATTTTATCAGCTGACAAAGTTTTCCCGATCAGCCTATGGATTTTCTTTTTTCTTAGATGAATATTTCCCCATTCGGTGTCCGTCCTTCGGGTGCCTATGCACGGGCTTCCAGCATTTGTGCTACGGCCTCGGCGCACCGCTCTCCGTCCATGCCGGCAGATACGATACCGCCTGCGTAACCAGCCCCTTCGCCACAAGGGAAGAGGCCTTTCACCGTAATGTGCTGAAGCGTCTCGCGGTCGCGCACAATGCGGACGGGCGACGAGGTGCGTGTCTCCACACCTATCATCAGTGCTTCGTTCGTAAGGAAACCTCGTGATACACGGTCGAATTGAGTGAATCCTTGTGCCAAACGTTCGGTGATGAACGTGGGCATCCAGAAGTGTAAGGGGGAAGACACGACACCTGGTGAATAGGATGTTTGTGGAAGGTCGTAGCTCAACTTACGGCGGGTAAAGTCTGCCATACGTTGTGCGGGCGCCGTCTGCTTCATGCCACCGGCCAGCCAACATTCGCGTTCGAGTTTCTCCTGGAAGTACATCATCACAAGCGGGTCGTCCGCATTGGCTCCCTCGGGGAGGAGTTTTTCTTGGATAATATCCTCGGGATGAATCTCCACCACCATGCCCGAGTTGCTCCACCGTCCGCCACGGTTGCTGGGCGACATGCCATTGACCACCACTTGTTCGGGGCCTGTGGCGGCGGGCACGACAAAGCCTCCCGGACACATGCAGAAGCTATAGACTCCCCTGCCCCCTGCCTGAGCGACAAAGCTGTACTCGGCGGCGGGCAGGTAGCGGCCACGGCCGTTCTTATTGTGGTAGCGTATCTGATCGATGAGGTGAGCCTCGTGTTCAAGACGCACGCCCACGGCCAGCCCCTTGGCCTCCAGTGTCACTCCGTTGGCCTGCAACCAACGGAAGACATCGCGTGCCGAGTGGCCGGTGGCCAAGATGACGGGGCCGATGAACTCGCGTCCCGCCTGAGTGACGATTCCCTTCACCTCATCTCCCTCTATAATTAGTGCATCCATGCGGGTTTCGAAGTGAACCTCCCCACCCGAGCGGATGATGGTGTTGCGCATGTTTTCGATGACAAGGGGCAACTTGTCGGTGCCGATGTGGGGATGGGCATCGGAGAGAATGGACGGGCTGGCCCCATGTTGGCAGAAGACGTTCAGAATCTTCTCCACATTTCCGCGTTTCTTACTTCGGGTGAACAGCTTCCCGTCGGAGTAGGCACCTGCTCCGCCTTCGCCGAAACTGTAGTTCGACTCGCCGTCCACCTTGTGTTCGCGCGAGATGCGGGCAATGTCCACCCGGCGGGCATGTACGTCCTTGCCACGCTCCACCACCACGGGTCGTAAGCCTGACTCAATCAGCCTCAATGCCGCAAACAATCCGCCAGGGCCGGCTCCCACAACAATGACCTGTGGCCGTCCCTCCACATTGGGATAATAGGTACGCACAAATTCTTCCTTTGGTGGCATTTCGTTGATGAACACCCGCACACTGAGGTTCACATAGATGGTGCGCTGACGGGCGTCGATGCCGCGCTTCAACACCCGCACGGCCTTGATGGTGCGCACGTCCATGCCCTTTTCGCGGGCCACATATTGCATGATGCTCTGTTCGTTGGCTGCCTGCTGGGGCAACAATCTGAGTTGGTATTCCTGTATCATTCCTACACCTTATTATATATAATAGAAAGCGCCTGCAAATATAGTGCAAACTGAGGGAAAGACAAAAAAACTACGAAAATATTCGCTGATTATTTTGTCAGTTCAAAAAATCACCGTATCTTTGCACCGCATTTAGGGAATGGGGCATTAGCTCACTTGGCTAGAGCGCTTGACTGGCAGTCAAGAGGTAACGAGTTCGACTCTCGTATGCTCCACAAAC
>CAZDAN010000091.1:0-7871 GCA_964503565.1 uncultured Bacteroides sp. | reverse complement strand
TTAAAAGTTAAAAGTTAAGGAGCTGAAAATTAAAAAACAAAAAAACATATATAGAAAATGAACAAGAAAACGATTTTGAAAGGATGCGCCGCATTGGCGATGGGCGTCATGATGGCCCAATGTGATGGAAACAAGCAGGCAAGTGCGCCCGTAGTGGTACCGGCTACAGGTACGGCCACTACAGGATTGAAGATTGCCTTCGTAGAGGTGGATTCGCTGCTCTCGAGCTACCAGTTCTGCATCGACATGAATCAGGAGATGGTGAAGAAGGAGGAAAACGTGCGTGCCACCCTCAACGACAAGGGAAAGAAACTGGAAAACGAGCAGAAGGAATTTCAGTACAAATATGAAAACAATGCCTTCACACAGGCTCGCGCACAAGAAGAATACAACCGCCTGATGAAGAAAGCCCAGGAGTTGGAAGACCTGAAGGTGAAGCTGGCCGAGGAGTTGGCGATCGAGAACCAGAAGAACAACCTCCAGTTGCGCGACTCCATCAACAACTTCTTGAAGGTGTACAACGCCAACAAGCAGTACGACTTCATCATCAGCAATGCCGGATTCGACAACTTGCTCTATGGCAATCCCGCCTACAACATCACGGGCGAAATCATCGAGGGACTGAATGCCCGCTACAAGAAGAACTAATCAAGGGTCCCCTCCCTTTCAGCCCTTTCGGGTAAAAAGAATAAGTGAGCCGTTTTGATACGCTCACTTATTTTTTTTCAGGCACGGACGACACGGATGACACGGACAACCCTATAACCCATCGTACATAAACCGACGTGAATCCTATGTAAAAAGCGTGGGGGATAGAAGTCGGAAAAATAAATCTAAACCTGAGAGCAATTTCTATCAGGCGTACAAAGAAATTCTATCAGCTGACAAATAAAAATCTATCAGCTGACGGACGGAATCCGAACAGCTGATAGAAATGGTTCTGCCTTTACTAAAATTACTTGAAGTAGCGGTTGTAGAGGCCTTCGAATCCCTTGCCGTGGCGAGCTTCGTCCTTCGACATTTCATGTACGGTGTCGTGGATGGCATCGAGGTTCAACTCCTTCGCACGCTTGGCAATGCGATACTTGTCGGCGCAAGCACCTGACTCGGCGTTCATGCGCTTCTCCAGGTTCGTCTTGGTGTCCCACACGCAATCGCCCAACAATTCGGCAAACTTAGCGGCGTGTTCAGCCTCTTCCCAGGCGTAGCGCTTGAATGCTTCGGCCACTTCGGGATAACCCTCACGGTCGGCCTGACGGCTCATTGCCAGATACATACCAACCTCGGTGCACTCGCCCATGAAGTGAGCGTTGAGGTCCTTTATCATCTCATCATCGCAACCTTTGGCTACACCAATCACATGTTCTTGTACAAATTCAATCTTACCTTCTTCCAACTCAGTGAACTTGTCGGCACCAACCTTGCAGAGGGGGCACTTTTCGGGAGCTGAATCACCTTCATGAACATAACCACATACGGAGCAAATGTACTTTTTCATAATCTTTCTGTTTTTAATAAGTTAGTCAATCATTTTATTTATCGTGTGCTCAAATATACAACCTTTTTCACGATTAGCAAACTTTTCTCCCTTCTTTTTTACAAGTTTTAAGAATAAAAATATACTTCACCTTATTAAGTATAAGGAATATTTAGTAATTTCGCGCTCAAAAGAGAAAAAGAAGCAAAATTTTAGAGTTCTCAGTCATGAATTACGGTTTTGTGAAAGTAGCGGCCGCCATCCCCCAGGTGAAAGTGGCCGATTGCACATACAATGCGCAACAAATCAAAAGTCTGCTCGTCGAAGCCGACGGGCAAGGTGTAGAAGTGGTGGTCTTTCCCGAGCTTTGCCTCACGGGTGCCACGTGTGGCGACCTGTTTCTCCAAAGCACCCTGTTGCAAGGCGCACGAGGGGCATTGGCCGATGTGGCCGGCTTCACGCGCAATTTAAGCCTTGTGGCCATCGTCGGCCTTCCGCTCCGCCACCGTTCGGCTCTCTACAACGTGGCGGCGGTGTTGCATGGCGGCCGGGTGCTCGGCCTTGTGCCCACGCAGCCGATTGCACAACCTTCGCGGCAGTTCGCCTCCATGCCGGATGCCACTCTCTGGCATGTCAGGTGCAACGAGCGCGACGACTCCTCCCCCCTCATTCCTCTTGGCTACCAACTGATGTTCAATACTCCGTCGGTGAGCTTTGCCATCGAGACGGGCAACGGATGGGAGGCCCCCGTCTCCGCCACCGCGGCGCACAGCCTGGCCGGTGCCGACATCGTGTTCAACCCCACCGCCTGCCACGACATCATCGGCCACCACGCCTACGTGCAACGGATGATGAGCGCCGAGTCGGCGCGTGCCTTGTGCGGCTACGTCAGCGCCTCGTGCGGCTATGGCGAGTCCACCACAGACATGGTGCATGGCGGCCACGGACTCATCTACGAAAACGGCCACCTGTTGGCCGAAGGCGCACGCTTCGCCATCCGTCCGCAACTGATTGTCAGCGACATCGATGTGGAGCTTCTGCGCAACGAGCGGATGAAGAGCCACGCCTATCAGGTAGCTATGGCACATGCCGGCAGTCTGACCTACAACGCCATCCACATTGCCAACAAGCCGAAGCACACGCCGCTCACCCGCGCCATCTGCCCCACCCCCTTCGTTCCCCAAGGCGAACAGTTGGACGAACATTGCCGCGAGGTGTTCGACATTCAGGTGGCCGGCCTTTGCAAACGCATCGAGCACACGCATAGCCGCACGGCCGTGGTGGGCATCAGTGGCGGATTGGACAGCACGCTGGCCCTGCTCGTCTGCGTGAAGGCGTTCGACAAGCTCGGCCGCTCGCGCAAGGAAATCGTGGGCATCACCATGCCCGGCTTCGGCACGACGGGACGCACCTATAACAACGCCCTCCACCTGATGCAATCCCTCGGCATCAGCATCCGCGAAATCAGCATCAAGGAGGCCTGCACACAGCACTTCAGCGACATCGGACACGACATCCACACCCACGACGTGACCTACGAAAACGGCCAAGCACGCGAACGCACACAGATACTGATGGACGTGGCCAACCAACTGGGCGGCATGGTCATCGGCACGGGCGACCTCAGCGAACTGGCCCTCGGATGGGCCACCTACAACGGCGACCACATGTCGATGTACGGCGTCAACGCGGGAGTACCCAAGACACTGATTCAGAGCCTTGTCGGATGGATTGCCGACCACCACGTGGACGAAGCCTCGGCCACCACCTTGCGCGACATCATCGACACACCCATCAGCCCCGAGCTGATACCCGCCGACGAACAGGGAAACATCAAACAGAAGACCGAAGACCTCGTAGGCCCCTACGAGTTGCACGACTTCTTCCTCTACCACTTCGTCCGCCACGGCTTCCGTCCGCGGAAAATCTTCTTCCTTGCCCAACAGGCTTTCGACGGGAAATATACCGACGAGGTCATCAAGAAGTGGCTCACCACCTTCTGCCGACGCTTCTTCAACCAGCAGTTCAAGCGCTCGTGCCTGCCCGACGGGCCGAAGGTGGGAAGCGTGTCGCTCTCGCCGCGCGGCGATTGGCAGATGCCCAGCGACGCCTGCTCAGACGAGTGGCTGAGGGAGGGCGAAGAGATGTAAAAAATTAAAAGTTAAAAATTAAAAGTTCATGATGTCTCTGTCATCCTGAGCGAAGTTTACGGAGTCGAAGGATCCAGCAGGCAAAACATTTCAATAAAATATAAAGAGTTAAAGTTCAAAGAGAAGAATGAAAAAAGCACTTTTTATCGATAGAGACGGCACGATTATCAAAGAGCCGGCCGACGAACAGATTGACTCGTTCGAGAAGTTGGAGTTTGTCCCCAAGGTCATCAAGAATCTGGGATTCATCCGCCAGACGCTGGATTACCGGTTTGTGATGGTCAGCAATCAGGACGGCCTTGGCACCGAAGCCTTTCCCGAAGAGACCTTCTGGCCGGCGCACAACCTGATGATGCGCACGCTGGAGGGCGAAGGGGTGACGTTCGACGACGTGCTCATCGACCGCAGCTTCCCCGCCGACAACGCACCCACGCGCAAGCCGCGCACCGGATTGTTGACCGAGTACATGGACGGCTCCTACGACCTCGCTGCCTGCTACGTCATCGGCGACCGCACCACCGACGTGGAGTTGGCCAAAAACCTCGGGTGCCGCGCCATCTACCTGCAGGAGACAACCGAGGCACTCCCCGCCACGCTCCTCCCCCATTGCGCCTTGGCCACCACCGATTGGGACAAGGTGACGGAGTTCCTCTTCGCCGGCGAACGCACGGCCGAAGTGCGCCGCACCACCAAGGAGACCGACATCCACATCCGCATCGACCTCGACGGAAACGGCACGTGCCACATCGACACGGGGCTTGGCTTCTTTGACCACATGCTCGAGCAAATCGGCAAACACGGAGGCATGAACTTGGAAATCAGTGTGAAGGGCGACCTCCACGTCGATGAGCACCACACCATCGAGGACACGGCCATTGCTCTGGGCGAATGCATCCACCAGGCCCTTGGCAACAAGCGCGGCATCGAGCGCTACGGCTACACCCTTCCGATGGACGATTGCCTCTGCCAGGTGGCCCTCGACTTCGGTGGCCGTCCGTGGCTCGTGTGGGATGCCCGGTTCAAGCGCGAAAAGATTGGCGAAATGCCCACCGAGATGTTCCTCCACTTCTTCAAGTCGCTCAGCGATGCCGCCCGCATGAACCTCAACATCAAGGCCGAAGGCGACAACGAGCACCACAAGATTGAGGGCATCTTCAAGGCCCTTGCCCGCGCACTGAAGATGGCCGTCCGTCGCGACATCTATCACTACGAACTGCCTTCGACGAAGGGTAGTTTGTAAGAAAAGAAAAATGCGGCTTGCTTTTCCCTAAAAAGCCAGTCGCATTTTCTTTTTTGCCAGTCGCATTTTTCAAAAAGCCAGCCGCATTTTTTGAAGCCCTCCCCGACGCTTATATTTTCGCCAAGTAGTTCACCCCTTTCTGATTGGCAATGAACGCTCCGCCCACCACACGGCCACCGATGTAGAAGACGGCCGACTGGCCGGGAGTGACGGCCGATGCCTCGCCCAAGAAGCGGACGAGCAGGCGCCCGTCGTCCAACCGGCGCACGGTGCAAGGGATGGGTCGGCTGCGATAGCGGATGCGTACGGCCAGCTCCTTGCTCTCCAACGCCTCCGTCTCGTCCACCCACAGGGGTGGCTCCGTCAGCATATATTCAGCCTTCAGCTCGTCGGCATCGCCCAGCATCACGGTATTCTTCTGCGCATTCAGTTTGATGACATATACGGGTCGCCCAAGGGCAATCTCCAGCCCCTTGCGTTGCCCGATGGTGTAGTAGGGATAGCCGCGATGCGTGCCAATCGTGTGCCCCTCGGCATCCACAAATTTGCCCCGCCCGATGCGCGTGTCAATGTCGGGCACCTGTTGGCGGAGGAAGTCGCGATAATCCCCCTCGATGAAGCACACCTCCATGCTCTCCCCCTCGGCCGACTTCGCTTCGAAGCCCTTCGCCTTCAGGTAGGCACGCACCTCCTCCTTCGTCATTCCGCCCAAGGGGAAGATGCACCGCGCCAACATCTCCTGCCCTACGCGCCACAGGAAGTAGCTCTGGTCTTTCTTCTCGTCGCGCCCGATAACAATAAATGTACGCGCGCGAGAGTGCTCCAGTTGCGCATAGTGGCCCGTGGCCATGTGGGCACACCCCATCTTGTCCGCCCACTCCCTGAGCACGCGAAACTTGAAGAGCGGATTGCACACGACGCACGGGTTCGGCGTGCGCCCCTGCATATACTCGTCGATGAAGCCCTGCACGATGACACGGCGGAACTCCTCGCGCTCGTCGGCCACATAGTGTTCGATGCCCAAGCGCGCAGCCAAGGCACGAGCCTCCACGATGTAGTCAGGCTCCGACTGGTCGGCAGAGGAGAACGCCGACGGGTTGTCCCACGTGCGCATCGTCACTCCCACCACCTCATAGCCCTGCTCCATCAGCATCAGACAGGCGGCCGTACTGTCCACGCCACCACTCATTCCCACCATCACACGGCGGTTTTCACAACTTTTATTCATCTCCTTCGTTATTTTACGCCTGCAAAAGTAGGCATAAAAATGAAATTTACCGTATCTTTGCACCGTAAAAACGATTAAAAAGGGGAAGTTAAGGGAGTTAAAGAAGTTAAAGGGGTTAAAAGGAGTTAGCGCAGGCTTTGGCCTGCTTGCCTTTCATTAAGGAATGGGTGGCTTTAACTCCTAACGAGAGAAGCGAGTGATAACTCCTCTAACTCCTTAGCGAAGCGATAACTCCTCTAACTCCTCAATAAAAGGTAAAAAGAACATGTCACAACAAACAGCCCCCACCGCATTAGGCACCGAGAGCATACGCAAACTGCTCACCCAGTACGCCGTGCCGGCCATCATTGCCATGACCGCCTCGTCGCTCTACAACATGGTCGACAGCATCTTCATCGGCCAAGGCGTAGGCCCTCTGGCCATCTCGGGATTGGCCATCACCTTCCCCGTCATGAACCTCTCAGCCGCCTTTGGCGCCATGGTAGGCGTGGGTGCCTCCACCCTGCTTTCCGTCAAACTCGGACAGAAGGACTACGCCACCGCCCAACAAATCCTTGGCAACGTCATCACCATGAACACCATTATCGGCGTCGTCTTCGGCGCCCTGATGCTGGCCTTCATCGACCCCATCCTCTACTTCTTCGGTGCCAGCGACGCCACCCTCCCCTATGCACGCGACTTCATGGAGGTCATCCTCCTTGGCAACGTCATCACCCACATGTACCTGGGACTCAACGCCATGCTCCGCTCCGCCGGCCATCCCCAAAAGGCCATGTACGCCACCATCAGCACCGTGCTCATCAACGTCATCCTCGCCCCCATCTTCATCTACGTCCTCGACATGGGCATCCGCGGAGCCGCCACGGCCACCGTGTTGGCACAGATGATAGCCCTCTGCTGGCAGCTGAAGATATTCACCAACAAGAGCGAGCTGATACACATCCGTCGCGGCACCTTCGGCCTGAAGCGCAAGATAGTCACCAACTCCCTCTCCATCGGCATGGCCCCCTTCCTGATGAACCTCTGCGCCTGCGTCGTGGTCATACTCATCAACAAAGGCCTTCAGACCCACGGTGGCGACCTCGCCATCGGAGCCTACGGCATAGCCAACCGCATCGCCTTCTTCTTCGTCATGATAGTGATGGGCCTCAACCAAGGCATGCAACCCATTGCCGGATATAACTACGGCGCCCGCCAGTTCGACCGCGTCAACCGCGTGCTGCGCCTCACCATCCTTGCCGCCACCGCCATCACCACCGCCGCCTTCCTCGTCGGGGGCTTCATCCCCCACCTCGTGGCGCGCGCCTTCACCACCGACGAAGAGCTCATCCGCCAAGCCGCCCACGGCCTGCGCTACATGGTAGCCATCTTCCCCTTCGTCGGATTCCAGATGGTCACCGTCAACTTCTTCCAGAGCATCGGCATGGCCCGCAAGAGCATCTTCCTCTCGCTCACCCGCCAACTCATCTTCCTCATCCCCTGCCTGCTGGTGCTCCCCCACTTCTTGGGACAGACGGGCGTATGGCTCTCCATGCCCCTCTCCGACCTGATGGCATCAATCATCGCCGGATGGATGCTCTACAGGCAGTTCAAGGTGTTTAAGGAAGAAAAAAGAAATTAAAAAAAAGAAATCCCAATGAAAAAGTACTTCATCAACATCGGTCGCCAGCTCGGCAGTGGAGGCAAGCTCATCGGCCAACAGCTTGCCCGAGAACTCAATATATCTCCTGCATCCTCAATTCCAGAGTCTGTTTTCGAATTATTATCATCTGTTTT